>NZ_JBKFBD010000070.1:0-751 GCF_053345975.1 Microbacterium sp. C23T
TGCCTCCCAAAAAGTAACGGAGGCGCCCAAAGGTTCCCTCAACCTGGTTGGCAATCAGGTGGCGAGTGTAAGTGCACAAGGGAGCTTGACTGTGAGACTGACAGGTCGAGCAGGGACGAAAGTCGGGACTAGTGATCCGGCAGTGGCTTGTGGAAGCGCTGTCGCTCAACGGATAAAAGGTACCTCGGGGATAACAGGCTGATCTTGCCCAAGAGTCCATATCGACGGCATGGTTTGGCACCTCGATGTCGGCTCGTCGCATCCTGGGGCTGGAGTAGGTCCCAAGGGTTGGGCTGTTCGCCCATTAAAGCGGTACGCGAGCTGGGTTTAGAACGTCGTGAGACAGTTCGGTCCCTATCCGCTGCGCGCGTAGGAAGTTTGAGAGGATCTGACCCTAGTACGAGAGGACCGGGTTGGACGAACCTCTGGTGTGCCAGTTGTACTGCCAAGTGCACCGCTGGTTAGCTACGTTCGGGATGGATAACCGCTGAAAGCATCTAAGCGGGAAGCCGGCCTCAAGATGAGACTTCCATACCTTTTAGGTGAGAGGCTCCCAGCCAGACTACTGGGTTGATAGGCCAGATGTGGAAGCACGGCAACGTGTGCAGCTGACTGGTACTAATAAGCCGATGACTTGATAACACTCCCCCCACCCCTGGTGGGGGTGGAGAATGCTCGCGTCCACTGAGTGGTTCCCGATGTACGGTCGGAAACCGCAACTGAACAGAAGACAATTTTTCACGTTGTGAAA
>NZ_JBKFBD010000008.1:0-134015 GCF_053345975.1 Microbacterium sp. C23T
TAGCGTGGGACACGAAGGCCTCCTGGTTCGTGAAGCGGTTTCTAGACAGCTCCACTTCACAACCGGAGGCCTTCACCTATCAGCAGCTCAACCGCGATTCACAAAACAACGTCCCTGGACATCACATCTAGACGCCGATCACGCGGAGGGCGACTCAGCCGCAGCCTCGCCGCCGGCTACTCCTCGAGCGGGCCGAGGTCGGGCTCGGCGACGAAGTGCGCCTCGGCCTCCGTGACGCGATCCAGCTCGACCACCACGACGACGTTCTCCCCCGCGGTCAGCGCGGCAGCCGGCACGTAGAGGGTGCGCTGGGGGCCGCTCGACCAGTAGCGGCCGAGCAGGAAGCCGTTCACGAGAGCGAAGCCCTTGCCCCAGCCGTTCGTGTCGAGGAAGAGGTCGGTCGGCTCGTCGAGCGCGAACGAGCCTCGCAGCACGAACGGGGCGACGCCGGGATCTGCGGAGGCGGCGGGAGCGGCATCCATCGCCGAAGCGCCCAGAGCGGCGACGTCGATGGGTGTCGCGGTCCACCCGGTGAGGGGCTCACCCGCCAGCGTCACCGGACCGAAGAGACCCTTGGGTTCGCCGAGACGCACGTCGTAGTTGACGCGGCCCTGCTCCTCCACGAGGACCCGCACACGGCGGCCCGCGGGAACGACGAGCGCATCCTCGTGACGAGTCCGCGACAGCGTGCCCACCGCCACACCGTCGGCCGAGACCCACGCGTGGTCGCGCACCTCGCCGAAGCGCAGCACTCCCCCGCGGCCGTCGAGCTCGGCCTCGTACGCGACGAGGGCGCTCAGGTGCTCGAGCTGCTCGAACGTCGGCGGCAGGTCATGACGGGAACCGGTCCCCACGCCCCCTCCGGTCGCCGCTGGCGCGTCGGCCGGAGCCTCCGGGCGCGTGGGCCCAGCCGCCGCCTCGGCCGTGACCGGCTCCAGTGCGACCGCGAATGCCGGCGCGGGCCCGCTGACCGCGGGCACCTCCTCGGGCACCGGCGCGTACTTCGCGATGACGTCACGGAACGCGAAGTACTTCTCGGTCGGATCGCCGCGCTCGTCGAGCGGGGCGTCGTAGTCGTACGACGTCACGATCGGCAGGTAGCGGCCCTTGTCGTTCGCACCGTTCGTCAGCCCGAAGTTGGTGCCGCCGTGGAACATGTAGAAGTTCACGGACGCGCCCGACGCCAGCAGCGCGTCGAGCTCGGCGGCCGACGCCGCCGCCGGGGTCGTGTGGTGGGTGTTGCCCCACCAGTCGAACCAGCCGTCCCAGAACTCGGCGCACATGAGCGGCCCGGTGGGCTGGTGACGGCGCAGGGTCTCGAGGCGCTCGGCCGCGCGAGACCCGAACGAGCCCGTGAGGTGCACCCCCGCGACGCTGCCGTCGCTGAGCATCTGGTCCGTCGGCTGGTCGATCGTGGTGAGCGGGACCGTGATGCCGGCGTCCTTCGTGACCCGCACGAGGTGCTCCAGGTAAGCGGTGTCGTCGCCGTACGCGCCGTACTCGTTCTCGATCTGCACCAGGATGACGGGTCCGCCACGGTCGATCTGGTGCGGCGCCACGATCTCGTACACCCGCTCGAGGTATGCGGTGACCTCTTCGAGGTAGCGGGGCTCGGAACGGCGAAGGCCGACGCCCTCGAGCGCCGTCAGCCAGACGGGGAGTCCCCCGTTGTGCCATTCGGCGCAGATGTAGGGACCGGGCCGCACGATCGCGTGCATGCCCTCCGCCGCGACGAGGTCGAGGAACCGGCCGAGGTCGTTCCAGCCGGTCGCGTCCCACTCGCCCCGCACCGGCTCGTGAGCGTTCCACGCCACGTACGTCTCGATGGTGTTGAGCCCCATCAGCTTCGCCTTGCGGATGCGGTCCGCCCACTGCCCCGGGTGCACCCGGAAGTAGTGCAGAGCACCGGCGAGCACGCGGAAAGGCTCTCCGTCGAGGAGGAAGTCGGTCTCGCCGATGGCGAACGAGCGCGCGTCGGCGGTCATCGCGCAGCCGTGCGCGCGCGAAGCACCGCGGCGAGACGCTCGAGCTGGGATGCGTCTTCGAGGGCCGAGCCGACGGCGGCGACGCGCACCCCGGCGTCGAGGAACTCCTCGACGTTCGAGGCGTCGAGCCCGCCGGTGGCGACGAACTTCACCTGCGGGAACGGTCCGCGGATGTGCGTGAACCACCCGCTGCCGAGCCACGTCGCGGGGAACGCCTTGAGCCACGTCAGCCCGAGCGAGACGGCGAGCTGGACCTCGCTGGGCGTCGCGACTCCGGGGAGGATCGGGATGCCGGCATCCTGCGCCGCCCGGACGACGACCGGGTCGAGTCCCGGCGAGACGAGATACACCGCGCCGGCGTCGGCGGCACGCGCCACCTGCTCCGGCGTGATGATCGTGCCGGCGCCGACGCTCTTGCCGCGGGCGTTCGCCGCCTCCACGACGGCACGCAGGGCGCGCTCGTCCTCGTCGGTCTGCAGCGGCACCTCGACGGAGTCGATTCCGCGGTCCCACGCGGTCTCGGAGAGGCGCACCGAGCGCTCGACGCCCATGCCGCGGAGGATCGCCATCAGCGGCGCCCCGGCGAACGCCGTGTCGAACCAGGCGCCCTGGGCGGCAGCTAGGCCCACGCGCCCGGAGGCTCCGGCCGACGCGCCAGCGGCGACCGGAGGGGGCGTGGGGACCAGTGCGCTCGATGAGGTGGGCTGGGAAGTCATTCGCGGGTCCTTCGGGTGTCGGGTTCGGTCATCGTTGCGGGTCGGGGCGACCGCGTGCGTTCGGGGTGTGCGGCGTGCGCGCCGAAGGTTCGGGATGCGCCCGAACCCGTCATGTCGCGGTCGGGATTCCGGCGGTGGGCTCGTCGATCGAGTCGGTGGTGGTCTGGAGGGTGCGGGCGGCGCGGGCGTGGCCGGCGCGCAGTCGGTCGGACACCGCGTCGCCCGAGAGCCGGCCCGCGAGGTATCCGCCCGCGAACGCGTCGCCGGCGCCCACGGGCTCGACGACCTCGACGACGAGCGCCGGCTCGAACACCACCTCGTCGCCGACGAAGGCCGTCGCGCCGATGTCGCCGTCTTTGACGATGAGCTCGGCGACATCCGGCAGGAGGGCACGCACGTCGGTCGCGGTCGGAGTGGCCCAGAGCGTCTCGGCCTCGTCGCGGCCCACGAGCACGATGTCGGCGCTGCGGGCGAGCTCGAGCAGCGCGGGGGCGGCGGTCGCAGCATCCCACAGCGGCGCGCGGTGGTTGACGTCGAACGAGACCGGCACGCCGTGCTCCCGGGCGCGAGCGATCACCCGCGTGAGGAACGCGGCCGCGGACGCCGAGATCGCGGCCGTGATGCCCGAGACGTGCAGCAGGTCGACGCCGTCGAACGACACGTCGGCCGCGTCGGACTCCGACAGATGCGCCGCAGCGGAGCCCCGACGGTAGTAGAGCACCCCGTTGCCGGGGTCCTTCACGTACAGCCCGGTCGGGTGCCCGTCATCGAACACCACGCGCGAGACATCCACGCCCCGCCCCGACAGCTGGCGGGCGATGCGGTGCCCGAGAGCATCCTCGCCGAGCCGGCTGAACCAGACGGCACGGTGTCCGAGCGCGGCCACGTGCGCGGCGACATTCGACTCCGCTCCCCCGGCATCGAGCAGGAACGCGTCGGCGTCGGCGACGGGAGTCGCGACGACGGGCGTCACCATCGCCATCGTCTCGCCGATCGCGAGCAGAGTCCGGGGCACCCCGCCAGCGTAGTCAGGCTGCCGCATCCGTCGCCCTCCCCTGCGCGATCACGCGAAACTCGGAGATCCCGCCGAACTCGGACAGGTTCGCGGCATCGGTCCGAGTTCCGCCGGATCTCCGCATCCCGGCAACCGCCGGCGCAGCGCCGGCGGCGTCGAGCCGCGTCATCGCAGGTCGGTGACGGGGGCGGCGTCCATGTCGTCGAACGCCTGGTTCTCGCCGGCCATCGCCCAGATGAAGGTGTACGCCGACGTGCCGACGCCGGAGTGCAGCGACCACGAGGGCGAGATGACGGCCTGGCGGTCGGCGATCACGAGGTGACGCGTCTCCGCGCGCTCGCCCATGAGGTGGATGACGCGGGCGTCCTCGGGGAGGTCGAAGTACAGGTAGCACTCGGTGCGGCGGTCGTGCGTGTGCGCCGGCATGGTGTTCCACATCGAGCCCGGGTGCAGCTCGGTGACGCCCATGACGATCTGGCAGCTCTTCACGCCGTTCTCGTGGATGTACTGGTTGAGCGTGCGGCGGTTGGAGGTCAGCTGGTCGCCCAGCTCGCGCACGGTGCCCTCGCCGGGCGACACGAGGGCCGACGGGTACGCGGTGTGAGCGGGAGCCGAGAAGAGGTAGAACTGCGCCCCGCTCTCACCGGAAGCGTCGGCGAACGAGACGTCCTTGATGCCCCGGCCGAGGTAAAGGCACGCGCCCTTGACGAGCGTGTAGACCTCGCCGTCGGCGGTGACCGTGCCGGTGCCGCCGACGTTGATGATGCCGACCTCGCGGTGCTCGAGGAAGTGGTCGCTGCGGATCTCGGGGTATCCGCCGAGCTCGAGCACCGAACCTGCGGGCACGGCTCCGCCGAGCACGATCCGGTCGTGGTGCGTGTATGTGAGGCGGATCTCTCCCGGCACGAAGACGTCGGGGATGAGGTACGTGTCGCGCAGGTCCTGCGTCGTCATGCCCGGGATCTGGGCGGGGTTGGTCGCGTAGCGCTGCGGGATGTGCGTCTCGGTCACGAGTTCTCTCCTGGTTCGGCGTGGGGGTGCGTAAGGGTCAGCGGACGAGCCAGCCGCCGTCGACGGGGATGACGGCGCCTGTCACATAGGCGGCGGCGTCGGAGGCGAGGAAGACGAAGACGCCTTGCAGATCGGATGCCTCGCCCCACCGTCCTGCGGGGATGCGCGACAGGATCGACGCGGCGCGGTCCTCGTCGGCACGCAGCGGTGCGGTGTTGTCGGTCGCCATATAGCCGGGGGCGACGGCGTTGACGGTGACGCCCGCAGCCGCCCACTCGTTCGCGAGTGCCTTGGTGAGCCCGGCGACGGCGTGCTTGGAGGCGGTGTATGCCGGAACGAGAATGCCGCCCTGGAACGACAGCATCGACGCGACGTTGATGATGCGTCCCCCACCGTTCGCGAGCATGTGGCGGCCGGCGGCCTGCGACAGGTGGAACACCGCGTCGAGGTTGATCGCGAGCACGTCGTCCCAGTCGCCGAGCGGGTACTCGGCGGCGGGCGAGCGGCGGATGGTGCCGGCGTTGTTCACGAGGATGTCGAGGCCCCCGAGCTCGGCGATCACCTCGTCGACCGCGGCGGACAGCTCGTCGGGCGTGGCCGACACGAGATCGCGCTGCACGCGGTGGACCCGGCGGCCGGTCGCCTCGATGAGCTCGGCGGTGGCCGATGCGTCGCCGCGGTCGAGGAGCGCCACGTCGGCCCCGGCCTCCGCCAGAGCGACAGCGACACCCTGGCCCAACCCGCGGCTCGAACCGGTGACGAGCGCGACCTTGCCGTCGAGGCGGAACGAATCGAGGATCATGCGGCGGACTCCTGGCTTGCGATGAATCGGGTGGTGAGCTCGCCGAGGCCGGAGATGCGCACGGTGACCGCGTCGCCGTCGGCGAGCGGGCGGTGCGCGTCCTGCGCGGCGGGCAGCTTCTGCGGTGTGCCGGTCGAGACGATGTCGCCCGGCTCGAGGGTCAGCACCTGGCTGAGGTGATGGATGACGTACGCCACGCTGAAGATCGTGGTCGACGTCGACTGCGACACCGTGACGACACCATCGCGCACGACCTCCACGAGGAGGTCCTGCGGGTCCGGCGCCTCGTCGGGCGTGACGACCCACGGTCCCAGCGGCGCGAAGCCGTCGGAGCACTTGCCGAGCGCCCACTGGCTCTGCCGGCGCTGCCATGCGCGGTCCGACACGTCGTTGAGGATCGTGTAGCCGCCGACGTGGTCGAGGGCGTCCTCGAGCGCCACGCGCTGGGCGCGACGGCCGATGACGACCGCGACCTCGCCCTCGTAGTCGACATCGGTCGCGCCCGGAGGGATCACGACGGCGTCGTTCGGGCCCGCGAGCGTGTTCGACGTCTTGACGAACACGTCCGGATACTCGGGGTCGTTCGCGGTCGGGTCGACGCCGTCCGGCACGTGTCCGCGGTAGTTGTAGCCGAGGCAGAGGATCTTGCCCGGCACCACAGGTGCGAGAAGGGCAGCCGCATCGAGCACCGGAAGAGAATCCGCATCGGCCGACGCCACCGCTTCCCGCGCCGCCGCCAGAGCGGCGTCCGACGAGAGCAGCGCCGTCACCGAACCGGCGATCCCGCCCAGGTCGAGCACGCGATCCCCCGCGACGACCGCGGCCGGCCGAGTGGCGTCCGAACCGGCGTAGGTGACGAGCCTCACCAGTACTTCCTCCACTCCGGACGCGCGACGCGCATCAGAGCCTCGAGGTAGAAGTAGTCGCCCCACAGCGTTCCCTCGTCGACGCCGTTGTCCTTCGGCAGGTCGTAGACCGAGTGCAGGATCAGCGCGTCGGAGTCCTCGGCGTTCACCGGCGTGTAGTTCGCGATGAGCGACGCCAGGATCGAGTGCGCCCGGGCACTCCACCCGGCGGCGCGCTCAGCATCCGTCTCCACCTTCGCGAGCTCGAGCAGGCCGCACACCGCGATCGCGGCGGCGGAGCTGTCGCGCGGCGCGTCGCTGCCGTCGGTGTAGACGAGGTCCCAGAACGGCACCTCGTCGGCCGGCAGGTGGCGCAGGAAGTACTCCGTGCAGCGACGGGATGCCTCGAGCAGGCGCTCGTCGCCGGTCACCGCGTAGTTCATCGCGAAGCCGTAGATGCCCCACGCCTGCCCGCGCGCCCAGCACGACTCGTCGGCCGCGCCCTGCTCGGTGCCGCCGCGGAGGGCCTCGCCGGTCTCGGCGTCCCAGTAGAACGTGTGGAAGGTGGAGTCGTCCTCGCGGAGGATGTGCTCGCGCAGCTGCGCGGTGTGGCGCACCACGGCGTCCGCGAAGCGCTCCTCGCCGGTCTGCTCGTGGGCCCATGTCAGCAGCGGCATATTCATGAGACTGTCGATGATCGTGCGGCCGCGCTGGGCGGGGTCGGAGAGGTCGCCCCACGCCTGGATGATGCCCGCGGGCTCGAGGAACCGCCGCATGAGGTGGTCCGCGGCGAGCAGCGACGCGTCACGCGCCTTCGGGTCGCCCACCAGGCGCCAGGCGGCGACCGTCGACAGCGTGTACAGGAACCCGAGGTCGTGGGTGTCGAGGTCCTCCTCGCCGCGCACGCGACGCTCGAAGTCGGCCGCGTCGATCCGCGCGGCGTCGCGGTAGTCCTCGTCGCCGGACAGCTCCCACGCCAGCCACAGCAGACCGGTGCGGAAGCTCGTGGTCCAGCCGCGGTTGCCGCCGAGCGGGATGCCGCCCTCGGCGGGACGCAGCTCGTAGCGGTCGTCCACCGTCGTGTCGTCGGGGTACGAGCCCCCGAACTTCGCGATGTTGCGCCGGATCGTCGACAGCGCGGCGGCGATGGCCGCGTCGGTCGTGGTCTCGGTGGTGCCCGCGGCGGGCGAGGTGGACGTCATGGAGAGATTCCTTCTGAGGTATATGCAGAGAATGGATGCCGCGGGCTCAGGCCTGCGCGGCGGCCTTCTCGTCGAGATCGAGCACGGGGCGGAGCGTGAAGCGCGAGTTGGTCCACGCGAAGAAGAGGGCGGCGGAGGCCGTGAGGCCGAGCCCGAGAGCGGGCGCGGTGGCGAACACGGCGACCTGTGCCGCGAGGGCGGCCAGCGACGCGGCCGTGAGGTACCAGCGGCGCAGGCTCAGGTAGAGGCTGGCCCGCAGCACGTCACGCAGGCGCGCGGCCGGCACCTCCGCGATCGCCACCAGGGCGACGAGCCCGACCGCGATCGCGAGCAGCGCCAGCACGCCGAGGAGCGGGACGGTGAACACGGCGACGGCCGTGTTCGACAGCATCCGCACGTCCACGAGCAGCACCACGATCACCGCCGCGACCGCGGCACCGATCAGGAGCGCACGACGCCACGTGGCGCGGAGCCCCGCGAAAAAGGCTCGGATCGGGCCCCGCCCGCCCTCCCCGTGCTCGCGGAACGCGCGGAACGCGGCAGCGAGACCGGGGGCGGCGAGCGGCGCGGCGATCGCGAGCAGCGGCCACGAGTACAGCGGGTCGGTCGTGACCAGCAGCACCACGAGCGGCAGCGACGAGACCACCAGCAGCAGGTTCACGATGAGCCCGAGGTAGATCATCCCGATGAGGGACGCCCACGTCTCGTGCGACACCAGCCCGTTGAGCTTCTTCATGGCCTCAGCCCTTCAGACCGCTCGTCGCGATGCCCTCGACGAAGTACTTCTGGCCGAGCAGGAAGATGATCGCGATCGGGATGACCGAGATCGTCAGGCCGGCGAACAGCAGTGCGTAGTTCGTGTCGAAGAGGTTCGAGACGAAGCCCTTGAGGCCGAGCTGGATCGTCCAGAGGTCGGGGTTGCGCAGGTAGATGAGCGGCCCGAGGTAGTCGTTCCAGGTGTTGACGAACGTGAGCAGCGTCAGCGAGGCGAGCGCCGGGATCGACAGCGGCAGCATGATCTTGCGCCAGATCGCGTACTCGCTGAGGCCGTCCAGACGTGCCGCCTCCGAGAGCTCCTCGGGGATCGTCTCGTAGAACTGCTTCATCAGGAACACGCCGAACGCGCCGAACGCCTGCAGCAGGATGATCGACCACAGCGTGTTCGACACCTTGAAGTTCGAGAGCAGGATGAACTGCGGGATCATGTACGACTGCCACGGGACGGCGATCGTGCCGACGTAGAGCAGGAACAGCACGTCGCGGCCGCGGAAGCGCATCCGGGCGAAGCCGTACGCCGCGAAGGAGCCCGTCAGCACCTGCAGGAACGTGACGACCACGGCCAGGAACAGCGTGTTGCGGATCCAGACGAGCATGTTCGACTCGGTCCAGATGTCGATGTAGTTCTGCCACACCCACGTCTCGGGGAGCCACTTCACCGGCACCGAGAAGACCTCGTTGGCGGACTTGAACGAGCTCAGCACCATCCACACGAACGGCGTGAGGAGTCCGATGGCGAAGATGACGAGTCCGACGTACATCGCGATGCGGGCGATGCGACGGCCGGGGGTCATCTTCTCGGTGTAGGAGACCCGGGGCTGCTGCTCCGGAGTCTCTTCGGCGAGCTTGCGCAGTCCGCGACGTGCGCCCGCGGGGGCGGTGAAGTCGGAGACGAGGAGCTCGGCGTCCTTCTCGATCTGCTCGGCCATCAGCTGCTCCGCTTCTTGTTCCAGAGGAACTGCACGATCGTGACGATGATGCACATGAAGAACAGCGCCACGGCAGCGGCCGACGCGTAGCCGAACTGGCTCTCTTCGAAGCCCTTGCGGTAGATGAACTGCGACATCACGAGGGTGGACTGACCCGGGCCGCCGTCGGTCATGACGAGGATCAGGTCGAAGATCTTGAACGAGTTGATCGTCAGCATCACGGTGACGAAGAACATGGTGGGACGCAGGCACGGCAGGGTCACGTTGACGAACCGCTGCCACACGCTCGCGCCGTCGACGCGGGCGGCCTCGTGCAGCTCGCGGGGGACCGTCTGCAGGCCCGCGAGGAAGAGGATCATGTAGTAGCCCATGTCACGCCACGTGCCGACGATGACGACGGCGGGCATCGCCCACTCGGGGGAGGTGAGCCATCCGGGCGGGTTCTGGATGCCGATGAAGCGGAGGAACTCGTTGATCGGGCCGTACTCGGGGCTGAAGAGCAGGTTCCACACGACCGCGATCGCGACGATCGAGGTGATGTAGGGGAAGAACGCGGCGGTGCGGAAGAAGGCGACGCCGCGGAGCTTGTTGTTGAGCAGCAGCGCGAGACCGAGCGAGACGACGATCGTCAGCGGGATGTGCAGCACCGAGTAGTACAGGGTGTTGAGGACCGAGATGCGGAAGCTGCCGTCGCCGATGAGCCGCGTGAAGTTGGCGAGGCCGACCCAGTCGGCCTTGCCGAAGACGTTCCAGTTGGTGAACGACATGTAGAACAGCACGACGATCGGGATGAGCGTGAGCAGCCCGAAGCCGATGAAGTTCGGAAGGATGAAGCTCCACCCGATGAGGGTGTTGCGCAGCCGCAGCTTCGAGCGCCGGCGGCGCACGGGCGGCGGCGCGGTGCCGGCCTCTGTGGCGGTGATGGTCGCCATGGCGGACCTCCAGTGGGGTGGTGAAGTCGGGGGGCGGTGCCCGGAGGGCCCGGGGAGATCAGTCGGTGCCGACCTCGTTGGCCACGCGGTCCTGGGCCTCCGTGATGGCGTCCGAGACGCTCTTGGAGCCCGACATGATCGCGGTGTGCATGTCGCCGAGGATGCCCTGGATCGCCGCCGTCTTGCTCGACGTCGGGTTCTCCGGGTGCACCTCGTGCGTCGAGTACGCGAACTTCGACAGGTCGTCGGTGGGAGCACCGTCGACCGAGAAGTAGGTCTCGACGACCGAGTCGGTCAGCAGCGCCGGCGTGATGCCGATGTTCGCGAGCACCTGGGCGCCCTCTTCACCGGCGGCGAAGGCGAGGAACTTCTTGGCCGCAGCCACCTTCGACTCGTCGATGCCGGCGTTGATGCCGAAGCCGGTCGGGTCACCGAAGGTGACGGGGGTGTTGTCCAGACCCGCGGTCTTCGACGAGACCTGCGGGATCGGCGCGATGCCCCACTCGAAGTCATCGGCGTCGCCCGAGGCCTGCTGCGCGATCAGCGTCGCGACGAACCACGTGCCCATCTGGAGCATCGCGGCGTTCTGCTTGCCGAACTCGCCCTGGTAGGTGAGCTGGTTCGCCTTGGCGGTGTTGAAGTCCACCTGGTCGCCGGCCGACTGCAGTGCGAGCACGTTGTCGTAGAAGGGCTCCATGTAGTCGTACTCGCCCTTGAGGATGTCGCCGTCGGACTGCGCGTTCGCGAAGCCCTGGACGGTCGACTGCCAGTTGTGGAGGTACGCGCCCTTGGCCGAGCCGCCCGCAGCGGCGATGCCCTCGGTCAGCGCCGCCGCGGCGTCGCTGTAGTCGTCCCACGTCCACGAGCCGTCGGGGTACTCGACGCCGGCCTGGTCGAAGAGCGCCTTGTTGTAGTACAGGACCCACGAGTCGTTGCGGTAGGGCACCGCGTACGCCGTGCCGTCGACCTCGTACGACTTGGCGCCGCTGATGCCGTCGGGCAGCTCGACATCCGACACGTCGAGGAGCTGGCCGCCCTCGACGAACGTCGGGACGAACTTGACCTCCTTCTGCGTGATGATGTCGGGGCCGGAGCCCGCAGCGAGGTCGGCGGTGAGCAACGTGTTGTACTCCGCCGCGTCGTAGCCCTTGAGCTCGACCGTGATGTCGGGGTTCTCCTCGTGGAACGCGTCGGCGAGCGCCTGGAACTCCGGCGTCGTGTCGAGGCTCCAGCCCGAGAGGGACAGCGTGACCGGACCCGACGACTCCTCGGGCGCGGCCGCGTCGTCGCCGCCGCCACTGCAGCCGGCGAGAGCGAGCGTTGCGACCACGGCGATGCCGGCCGCGGCAGCGTATGAGCGCTTCATTCTGGGGGTACTCCTTTGTGATTGCGGACCCGTCCTCGGGCCCGGAGGGTTACCGGTTCGCGGGGGATCCGGGGTGTGCGAGGCGACTCGTGGTCGCCGTTCCGTCCGGCCAGATGACCGTGGCGGTGGTCTGGTCGCCGTCCTCGTCGAGGACGACCTGTGCGGCATCGGCGGGCGATGCGAGGTCTGCGGCGGTGAGCTCTACAAGCGTCGCGCTCCACGTGCCCGGCTCGACCGGGAACGACACGAGCGGCACGCCGGCGACGGGCCCCAGCGGGCTGGCGTCCTCGCGCGTCTCGACGCTCGTCTCACCGTCACCGAGAAGGGGACGGATGCTGCTGCTCAGCCCCTTCGCGATCACCGAGGCGGCAGGATCCACCGTCGTGCCGTCGAGCGAAGCGGCTGCCAGCGCCCAGCCGCCCAGGCGGAGGCGGAGCGACGCGGCGTCGACGCCGGACTCGAGCGAGGCGACGCGAACGAGGCGCGCCTCCCACGGGCCGCGCACGAGCGAGTGCACCTCGACGAGGCCGGCGATCTCGATGTCGCCGTCGATGCCCGAGCCGTGGCGCTGGGCAGAAGGGCGCAGGTCGATCCAGTGGGCGCGCGAGACGGAGGCGGCGATGCCGACGCGGCCGCCCTCGTCGTCCTGGACGCGCACGTCGATGAGGTCCATCGCGGCGCGGTGGGTCGCGCGGCCGGCGGCGTCCACGAGGGCGACGGACTGCTCGAGGGGCTCCTCGAACGCGCGCTGGTTCGCGAGCGGGCCCGCCGCAGTCGAGTACCCGATGCGGGCGTAGAGCGGCGAGTCGCCGACGAGGCTGCCCTCGGCGGCGTGGTCGGTGCCGTGGTTGACGATGCGCACGATGCCGTCGGCCTGCGTGCCCGAGATCACCCAGCCCGCGGGGCGCACCGTGCGCAGCTCGTCACCCGACTCGATCGGCAGCGGCCCGGTCTCGGCGGCCCACACCGGGTGGTCCGCCGGGAGCGCGATGCCGAGGAGGCCCTTCACGGCCCAGTACGGCGAACCCGGGCCCGAGTAGGACTGGGCGAGCTCACGCCACTCGTGGTGCCAGCCCATGGTGAGCACGCCGTCCTGCGCCGGCACACCGGCGTCGTCGAAGTGCGCGACGACGGCGTTCGCCGCACGGCGCAGCTGCCCGAGCGGTAGGGACGGGACCTCGGCGATCGCGCCGACCCAGAACGGGGCGGCGGCTGCGAAGCGGTAGATGAGGCTGCGGCCCTGCACGAGCGGCGAGCCGTCGGCGCCGACGAGGGTGACGGCGTCCTGCAGGAAGCGGTCGAGGCGCGCGATGTCGCCGGGCGTGCGGCCGGCGGCGAGCTCGTCAGCGCCCTGCATGCGCGACCACAGCACGGGGTAGGTGTGGAGGGCCCAGCCGACGTAGTGGTCGTACGAGCGCTCGAAGCCGTCCGAGATCCAGCCGTCCTCGCGCACGAGGACGTCGTGCAGCGCGAGGTCGTCGGCGATGTCGTCCGCCGACCAGGGCCCGCCGACCGAGCGGAGGAACGTCTGCACGACGACGCGGAACCACAGCCAGTTCGTCTTGGGGTACGTCGCATCGCCCACGACGGGCGCGAGGTAGTCGATGACCCGCTGCTGGGTGAGGGCGTCGAGGCGGTCCCAGATCCACGGGCGCGTCATGTCGAGCACGAGCGCGAGCGACGCCGCCTCGACCTTGGCCTGCGCGTGCTCGTCGAGACGCACCCAGCGGTCCTCGGCCTCGGGGTCGACGCCCGTCACGATCCCGCGGCGGTAGAAGTCGGCGAGCTCCTCGGTGCCCTGCCCGCGCGCCCCGGCGATGCGGAAGCCGGCGAGGAGGAACGTGCGGGCGAAGCCCTCGAGCCCGTCGACGGCGTGGCCATAGCCGCCCTCGGCGCCCGGGAAGTGGATGCGGCCGGCACCCGGCGACGCGTGGGTGCGGGCGGTGTCGAGCAGGCGATCGGCGTAGGCGAGCCATTCGTCGCGTGTCCAATCGAAGCCCGTCGCGATGTGCGCCGACGTGGTGGGCTGCTGGACCGTCACTGGGATCTCCCTTGATGCCTTCTTCTCGCCGCCGGAATCGGGTCCTGCGGAAAGCGAACGTTTGGGACTGTAGCAACCCAATTCGTTCATTGCAAGGTTGTTTGAGATTCGTTATGATCGTTTATGATCGCTTTGGGTTCATAACGAGCCTCACTGCGAGGTGGATCCCCCACCCATGGTGAATCAACGAGGAGGAACCTTGACGACCGCGACGGATGCCTCGACCGCGACGTTCGAGGGCGACCTGGCCGCCGTCTACCACCGGCAGGCCGGCGCCGACCGTGCCTTCGGCGCGGCCCTCGCCTCCCTCCTCGCTCCCGCAGACCGTGCGCTCCCGGTCGCGACCTCCGCCGACCGCACCGTCTGGGGGCCCGACGGCAGCGCCGACGCCGTCGCCATCGCGGACGTGCTCGCGCGCGCCGACGAAGACCTCGGCCGTCCGTGGGGCGTCCCGCTCGCCACCGCCGCGGCGCGCATCCACGACGACGGCGACCGCGTCGGGTGGGAGACCGTCGTCTTCGAGCGCCAGTTCCGCCTCGCCCGCGCGGCGGTCGCCGCCGCGCACCACGCCGACGACCCCGCGCTCGGCCCTGCGTGGCTCGCCGAGGTGCTCGACGGCGTGTGGCTGATCTGCGAGCAGAGCACGTGGTGCTGGCCCGCTCACGACGATGCGTTCCGCGAGCGCGGCTCCGTGCTCCCGACGGTGACCGCGCCGTACCTCGACCTCGGCGCGGGCGAGGCGGTCGCCCTGCTCACGTGGGTCGACCAGCTCCTCGGCGCACGGCTCGAGGCCCGGTACCCCGGCATCCGTTCCCGCATCCGCCACGAGGCGCGCGTGCGTGTGTTCCAGCCGTTCACCGAGCGCCGCGACTGGCACTGGCTCGGGCTCGACGGCGACGTGCACAACTGGAACCCGTGGATCCACGGCAACGTGATCATCGCCGCGCTGCGGCTGCTCGACGACCCGTCCGAGGCCGAGGAGCGCGCGCGCACCATCGCCCTGGCCATCGAGGGCATCGACCGGTACGTCTCGGTGCTGCCGGCCGACGGCGCCATCGACGAGGGGTACGCGTACTGGTGGAACGGCGCGTGCCGCGCCCTCGAAGCCCTCGACATCGTGCGCCACGCGACCGGGGGAGTGCTCGACGCGTCCGGCATCGCGGCGCTGCGCGAGACCGTCGCGTTCCCGCATCGCATGCACCTCGGCGGTGACTGGTACCTGAACCTCGCCGACGGACAGGCGCGCGTCTCCGCCGCGCAGCCCTGGCACGCCCTGCAGCGTGCGGCGCGGAACGCGGGAGACACGGATGCTGCCGCCCATGCTGCGTCCCATCGCATCGCCGGCACGCCCGCGGCCACCGAGCACGAGGGCTTCGGGCGCCTGCTGCGCGGCATCACGGATCCCGCCTGGGTGGGCGCGGCGCGCGAGACGTCGCCGTTCCCGCGCGACGTCTGGCTGCCCTCCACCGAAGTCCTGCTGGCCCGTGAGCACGGCGGGACCCCGCGCGGCCTGACGGTCGCCGTCAAGGGCGGGCACAACGGCGAGCACCACAACCACAACGACGTCGGCTCGTTCGTCGTCGCGTCGGACGGCGTGCCGGTCGTCGTCGACGCGGGCCGGCCGACGTACACCCTGCAGACATTCGGGCCCGGCCGCTACGACATCTGGACGATGCAGAGCGGGTGGCACAACGTGCCCGTGATCGGCGGCGTCGAGCAGAGCCCCGGCGCCGGGTTCGCGGCATCCGACGTCGAGGTATCCGTGGATGACGCGTCGATGTCGCTCGACCTCTCGGGTGCGTACGCCGGCGCGACGCCGTGGCGGCGCACGGTGCGCCTCGAGCGCGAGACGCGACGCGTCGTGATCGAGGACGCGTGGCAGCGCCCGCTCGTCGAGCGAGCAAGGAACGAGCGAGACGAAACGCGCCGGACGGACGAGAAGACCCAGGTGCGGATGCTGCTGGCCGGCGACGTGCACCGAGGGGCCGCATCCATCACGGTCACGCCGCTCGACGGCGCGACCCCCGTGCGGATCTCGTGGCCGGAGGGCGTGGAGGCGTCTCTCGTGGTGCGCGAACTCGACGACCCGGTGCTGTCCAGCGTGTGGGGCGCGCGACTCACCCGGCTCGATCTCGACGTGACGACGGCCGACGCGGTCGCCGTCACGGTAGAACTGGACCTGACGAACGCGGAGGACGCCCGATGACCGACCAGACTCCGGCGCTGCTGGCCGCGGAACGGCGGGCGCACGTGATGGCCACGCTCGAGCGCGACGGCGCCGTGCGGGTCGCGCAGCTCATGGACGAGCTCGGCGTCGCCCCGGTGACGCTGCGCCGCGACCTCGCCCAGATGGAGCGCGAAGGCCTGCTCGTGCGCGTCCACGGCGGCGCCGTGCCTCCCGCGGGAGGATTCGACGACGTCGAGCCGGGGCATCCGCTCACCTCCACTCGTACCGGATCGATCGCGATGCTCGTGCCGTCGCTGAGCTTCTACTGGCCGAGCGTCGTGCGCGGGGCCGAGACCGAGGCGACGCGCCACGGCCTGCGGGTGGTGCTGCGCGGTGCGTCGTACGAGCTGCAGGACGAGCGCCCGGTGCTCGAGCGGCTCGTCCACACCGAGGGCGTGCGCGGGCTCGTCGTCGCGCCGAACACCGACACGCCCCACGCGCAGGACGTCGTGCAGTGGCTCGCCGAATGCGGTGTCCCCAATGTGCTGGTCGAGCGAGACGCGGTGGTGCTGCCGGACGGCAGCCCCGTCGAGAACGTCACGACCGACCACGCGCTCGGCGCCGTGCTCGCGGCCCGGCACCTCGCCTCGCTCGGCCACCGCCGCGTCGGGCTGATCATCGCTCGGGACTCGCCGACCTCGCGCAAGATCGCCGCCGGCTGGCAGGCCGCCTGCCTCGAGCTCGGCCTCACCCCGTCGGATCACTTCGAGACGAGCCTGCCGCCGCGCACGAGTCCCGACTTCTCGGCGGTCGTCGACGCCACGCTCGACGCGGCGCTGTCGACCTCGGTCACGGCGATCCTCGTGCACTCGGACCCCGAGGCGATGGCCTTCGTCGACCTGGCGCTGAACCGCGGCATCTCGGTGCCCGGCGACCTGTCGGTCGTCGCGTACGACGACGAGGTGGCCGAGCTCTTCACGCCCGCGCTCACCGCGGTGAGCCCGCCGCGCAACTCGGTCGGTCGCGCGGCCGTCGACCTGCTGGCGCGGCGCATCGAGGATCCCACGCGCCCCGTGCACCGCGTCGTGCTGAACCCCACGCTGAACGTCCGCGGCTCGACAGCTCCGCCCCGCGGCGCGTAGGCGCGGAAACGCCCGGGGCTCGCTAGAGTTCCGCCATGGGGGAGGACGTCCCGGCACAGGAGTTCACCCGCGCCGACCGCACACGCCATCGCGAGAAGGTCCGGCGCAACCTCGACGTGTTCGCGCGCATGCTGCGCGAAGCGCACTTCGACACCGACGACCCGCTGACCGGCCTGGAAGTCGAGTTGAACCTCGTCGACGACGCGGGAGACCCGGCGCTGCGCAACGCCGAGGCGCTGGAAGCGATAGCGGATGCTGCGTTCCAGACCGAGCTCGGACAGTTCAACATCGAGATCAACGTGCCGCCGGCGCGCCTGCGCGAAGGCGGCCTGACGACCTTCGAGGAGGGGCTGCGGCGCAGTCTCAACCATGCCGAGGAGCGGTCCGCGACGGTCGGCGCTCACCTCGTGATGATCGGCATCCTTCCGACGCTCGCGGAGGGACACCTGCGGCCCGACAGCATCAGCGCGAATCCGCGGTACCGGCTGCTCAGCGAGCAGATCCTCGACGCGCGCGGCGAGGACATCCTGATCAAGATCGACGGGCCGGAGCGGCTCCTCACGACGGCGGATTCGATCCTTCCCGAGGCGGCCTGCACCAGCACGCAGCTGCACGTCCAGACCTCACCCGACTCGTTCGCGGCGTACTGGAACGCCTCGCAGGCGATCGCGGGCGTGCAGCTCGCGATGTCGGCGAACTCGCCGTATCTGCTGGGCACGGAGCTGTGGCGCGAGACGCGGATCCCGCTGTTCGAGCAGGCCACCGACACCCGCAGCGAGGAGCTGAAGGTGCAGGGCGTGCGGCCGCGGGTCTGGTTCGGCGAACGCTGGATCACCTCCGTCTTCGACCTCTTCGAGGAGAACGTCCGGTACTTCCCGGCGCTCCTGCCGATCGTCCACGACGACGACCCGATGGCCGTGCTCGACGACGGCGGCATCCCGGCGCTCGCCGAGCTGCGCCTGCACAACGGCACGGTCTACCGGTGGAACCGCCCGATCTACGACGTCGCGGACGGCGTGCCGCACCTGCGCGTCGAGAACCGCCTGCTCGCCGCCGGGCCCACCGTCGCCGACATCATGGCCAACGCCGCGTTCTACTTCGGACTCGTGCGCGCGATCGCCGAGAACGACCGGCCGCTGTGGTCCCAGCTGTCGTTCACCGCCGCCGAGGAGAACTTCCACAGCGCGGCCCGCGACGGCATCGACGCCCAGCAGTACTGGCCCGGCGTCGGCCAGGTGCCCGCGACGGAGCTCGTGCTGCGTCGCCTGCTGCCGCTCGCGCACCGTGGTCTCGAGGCGTGGGGGGTCGAGACGTCCGTCCGAGATCGCCTGCTCGGCATCATCGAGGGCCGGTGCCTCACCGGCGTCACGGGCGCCGGATGGTTCACGGACCGCATGCACCGCCGGGCCGACATGGACCGCTACGATGCGCTGCGCGCCACGCTGCTCGAGTACCGCGAGGCGATGCACACGAACGAGCCCGTGCACACCTGGGAGTGAACCCTCCCGGAGCAGTCAGCCGGCGAGGGCGGCCGCGCGCCAGTCGGTGAGCACGCGAGCCGCAGCGCGTGTGTGGGCCCAGGGCATCTCGGGCACCTCGAGCCGCCCCTCTGCGAGCGCCAGCGACAGCGCGTCGGCCTCGGCGGCCATCGGCTGCACGACCGGCAGCTCGACGACGCGCTCGTCGGTCCCGCGGCGCACGATCAGCGTCGACGGGCTCTCGGTGCGGCTGCCCCAGACGTTCGGCAGCACGACCTCGGCGTCGGCGAAGCGCAGCACGCCGGTGTCGGACAGGTTCTCGATCACCGACGTCGCGATGCCGGCCGTCAGGTCGCCGAACGCGAGCTCGGCGGACGCCGTGCCGTCGACGCCACCCACCAGCTCGGCCTCGAATGCCCGGTACTCCGGTGCGATCGGCTGCCCCGCCGCGGCCGCGAGGTCGATCGCGAGCGCCAGCGGGTAGCACCCCACGTCGAGGATCGCGCCGCCCGCGACCGCCGGGTCGAACAGACGACCCTCGCGCGTACCCGCGTCGAAGCCGAAGGCGCCCTCGAATCGCTGCGGTGCTCCGAGCTCCGCGCCGGCACCGAGCTCGCGCAGCGCCTCGGCAAACGGGCCGAAACGCGTCTTGAACGCCTCGAGGAAGGGCCGCTGCGTGCGCTCGGCGGTCTCCAGGATCCGCTCGACCTCTGCGAGCGTCGGGCTCGCGGGCTTCTCGCACAGCACGGCCTTGCCCGCTTCGAGTGCCCGGATCGCGAGGTCGGCGTGGGCCGTGTGGACCGTCCCGACGTACACCGCGTCGACGTCGTCGCGCGCCAGGATCTCGTCGTAGGTTCCGGATGCCTCGGCCCCGTGCTCCGCCGCGAACGCCGCCGCGCGCTCGGCCGACGAGCTGCCCACGGCATGCAGCATCCCGTGTTCCGAAGCCCGAAGCCCGACCACGAAGTCGCGGCTGATCCACCCCGGCCCGAGGACCGCCCATCTCGTCTGCGCCTGCGCCACGCCCCGATGCTACCGAGCCGTGGGCTCGTCACGCTCCGGTCAGGCGATCGGCTCCGCCGCCTCGCGCGCCGCGCGGGCGGAGGACCGGATCGCACCGATGCTCGCGGCGATGACCAGCGCGATGCCGAGGATCTCGAGCAACGTCATATGTTGTCCGAGGAATATGAAACCCGCGAGCGCCGCGGTGGCCGGCGCCAGGCTCATCAGGATCGCGAAGACGGCGGCCGGGAGGCGCCGGAGCGCGATGAGCTCGAAGGCGTACGGGATCGTCGACGACAGCACCGCCACGGCCGCGCCCAGCGCGACGATCTCGATCCGCAGGAGGGCGGCCCCGGCATCCGCGATCCCGAACGGCAGGGCGATGACGGCACCGATCGTCATCGCGAGCGCGAGCCCGTCGAGCTTGGGGAACGCACGCCCGACGCGCGCCGAGGAGAGGATGTAGAACGCCCAGCTGCCGGCGGCGCCGAGCGCGAACAGCACGCCGAGCGGGTCGAGTCGGTCCCATCCGCCGCCGCCCAGAGCCACGACTCCGGCGAGCGCCAGCAGCGCCCAGAGCCACGCCGACGCGCGGCGGGCCGCGACGATCGACAGCACGAGGGGGCCCAGCACCTCGATGGTCACGGTGACCCCGAGCGGAAGGCGCTCGAGGGCGAGGTAGAACAGGCCGTTCATCAGCGCGAGCACCAGGCCGAACAGCGCCACCGCGGTCCAGTCGGCGCGCGAGTAACCGCGCACGCGAGGTCGCGCGATCAGCAGCAGCACGACGGCCGAGAACACCAGACGCAGCATGACCATGCCGAGCGGCCCGACCTGCGGGAACAGCAGGACCGCGATCGACGCGCCGACCTCTTGGCAGGCGAGGCCGGCGATGACCAGCAGGATCGCGGGCGAGGTGCCCGAGCGGCCACCGCCCGCGATCGTCGCGCCTCCGGAGCCTGCTCCGGCGTTCACTCCGCTGCCGGAGGAGTGCAGACCGCGAGTGTGTCGATCGCGGCGTGGTACTGCTCGGCAGTCCAGGGAAGGCCGGCCTCCGGCGCCGTCTCGCCTGCCGTGGCGGGCGTCTTCGACGCGATCGCCGCGAGCTCCCACGCGAGGTACACGCCGACCGCGGCGTCGGCGGCGGAGTTGTTGAGGACGACGGCGACCGTCAACCCGGTCGTCGGGTCGGCGAATGCCGCGGTGATGTACCCGGGCACCTTGCCGTACTGTCCGATGAGCGAGCCGGCGATCAGCGCACCGCCGTCTGCCGTGTACCACGACGGTGCATCGGCGGCGACGGCCACCGGTGAGTTGAAGCGGTCGTCGTCCTCGACGAGCGAACCGGACGCCAGCGACTGCACATAGCGGCCGAGGTCATGGATGTCGGTGATCACGCCGGCGTCCGTGAAGCCGCTGCTCGACGAGGCGGCGGTCAGATCGATGGGCTGTGCGCAGTCGAGCGCTCCCTCGGCGTTGTTGACCGACTGCCCGCCCTTGAGCGCGCCCGAGGCGGGGAGCTCGCCGAGTGCGGTGGCGTCGAGCCCGAGCGGATCGGCGACGTAGTCGTGGATGAGGGCGGCGGCCGTCGACTCGGTCGCGCGCTCCAGCGCGAGGCCGAGCAGCACGTACCCGGCGTCCGAGTCGCGGTAGGCCGTGCCCGGATCGGACGTGCGCGGCTGGCCGAGGCCGAAGCTCGCGAGATACCGCGGATCCCAGTTCCGGTCGGGATTCGAGAGCCACGACGAGTACAGCTGGCCGGCATACGAGCCGATGCCGGACGTCCCGTCGCAGAGCTCGATGAGCGTCACGTCCTTGAGGTCCGGCACGCCCGAGACGTACTCGGTGATGCTGTCGTCGAGCTTCACCTTGCCCGCGGCGGCGGCCTCGAACAGCACGTCGCACGTCATGGCGCGCGTGACCTTGCCCGCACGGAACACCAGATCGTCGGTGACCTCGCCCCCGCCGTCCGGACGCTGCGTGCCGAGGCCGGCGACCCAGCTCCCACTCCACGGCGCCCACACGCCCACGATCGCGCCGGACGACCCGGTGACGCCCATCGCGTGGGTGACGGCATCCGTCAGCTGCTGCACGGTCTCGTCGGCGAAGGCCGCGGTCGTCTGAGGGGGGACGTCGGGCTGGATGTCGCCGCCGAAGGAGCACCCGGCGAGGAGCAGAGCGGATGTCACGGCACCTGCGACGACCGCGATGGCGCGTCGATGTGTGGAGCGGGTCCGCATTCTCACCCCCCGATGATCGTGCAATGAATTCAAACACACCAGAGTCGCTTGCGTTGAACGGCGATCCGTAGGGTGATGGCATGACCCATCACTTCGACGACGCCGCCCTCACCGGCGTGCTCGGCCACATGAACGGCGATCACGGCGACGACAACCTCCTGATCTCGCGGGCGTTCGCCGCGGACGCGGGAGCCGCGGACGCCGAGATCAGCGCCGCGACGATGACGGGGTTCGACGGGGATCGGGGCGTCTGGGAGGCCACGCTCGCCGACGGGTCGACGGCCGAGATCGCCGTGGCATGGCCGGGCGGCCCGATCACGGAGCGCCGCGAGGTGCGCCGGGAGATCGTCGCTCTCTATGACGAGGCGTGCCGCCGCCTCGGAATCGAGCCCCGCCCGCACGCATAGGAAATTGGTGGTTAGGTTCGCCTTATCTTCAGTTAGCATGAAGGTATGAGCGACCCGATCCCGTTCTCCACCGCCCTGCGCGAGCGCTCCAGCAGCTCGCACTCGTCGAGCGAGCACTCCGGCTTCATGGCCGACCTCATGAGGGGGGAGGGCACGCGCGAGGACTACGTCGCCCTCGTCGTGCAGCACTGGTTCATCTACGAGGCGCTCGAGCGCACCGCCGGCCAGATGCGCAACGACCCGGTCGCGGCCGTCTTCATCTCCGATAAGCTCACGCGGCTTCCCGCGCTGGAGGCCGACCTCGAGTTCCTGGTCGGCCCCGACTGGCGCGAGCAGATCGTGCCGCTGCCGACGACGCGCCGCTACGTCGACCGCATCAACGAGGTCGGCGCGACGTGGGCGGGCGGCTTCGTCGCCCACCACTACACGCGCTACCTCGGCGACCTCTCGGGCGGCCAGTTCATCGGGCGCCTGATGGCGCGCCGCTTCGGGTTCGAGACGAACGGCATCGGCTTCTACCTGTTCGACGACATCGCCGACCCGAAGGCCTTCAAGGACGTCTACCGCGAGCAGCTCGACGCCGCCCCGTGGGATGCCGCGGAGCAGGAGCGCGTCATCGACGAGGTGCTGCTCGCCTACCGCTTCAACACCGAGCTCTTCGAGGACCTCGCCGCCGCCAAGGCCGCCGAGGCCGCCCACGTGGCCTGACGCGCGTCAGGCCACGGGAGTGCCGCGCACGGCGGAGGCCATGAACCGCCGCACGTCGGGGTCGACCTGGATGTCGCGGGGGCGCAGCGGGCGCGAGAGGTACAGACCTTCCAGCGAGGTCAGTCGCGACAGCGCGACGTACGTCTGCCCGGGCGCGAAGGCACCCGAGCCGAGGTCGATGATCGCGCGGTCGTAGGTCTTGCCCTGCGACTTGTGGATCGTGACCGCCCACGCCAGCCGCAGCGGGAACTGGGTGAACTCGGCCACGATGTCGCGCGTGAGGGTCTTGGACCCCGGGTTGTACGAGTAGCGGTACTTCTCCCACACCGACGGCTCGACGTCGAACTCCTCGCCCTCGACGTCGACCCGCACGGTCTCGCCCGCGATGCGGGTGACCGTCCCGATCGTGCCGTTCACCCACCGCGGCGGCTCGCCGAAGGCGGCGGTGTCGTTGCGCAGGAACATCACCTGGGCGCCGACCTTCAGCTTGAGCTCGAGATCGGCCGGGTACGCGGCATCCCCTCGCCCGAAGTCGCCGTTGACCTCCGCCATCGCCGTCTGCTCCCGGCCCACGAGCTCGGTGAGGTGGCGGCGGTTGATGTTGTTGACGATGTCGTTGCGTGTCGCGAGCGTGATGATCGGGTGCTCACCGTCGAGCGGGTCCGGGGGAGTGCGCGCCCCGGTGGCGTTGAGCACTTCGGCGATGTCGGCCGTCACCCGGCCGTAGCGCACGGCGTTGAGCATCGCCTTGAACGCCGGGTCGGACTGCCGGTGGATGTCGACGAGCTCACGGATGTTGAGGTCGGCGCCGTACGAGCCCACATCGAGGATGCCGTCGGTCGCGGCCTCGCCCACCCACACCTTGGCGTCGAAGAACCAGAACGACCGGTAGTGGTCCTGCACGTACCGGAGCTCGTCGCCACGGGGCGGGACCGGTGCGAGCTGGTACGGGTCGCCGAACATGACGATCTGCGTGCCGCCGAAGGGCTCGCCGCGCCGCCCCCGCGCCTTGCGCAGCGAACGGTCGATCGCGTCCATGAGGTCGGCGTTGACCATCGAGATCTCGTCGATGACGAGGGTGTCGATCGCGTTCAGCAGCTTGCGGGTCGCGTCGGACTGGTCCTCGTCGTGCGAGCCGATGATGCCCAGCGGCAGCTTGAAGAGCGAGTGGATCGTCTGGCCCTCGACGTTGAGCGCCGCGACGCCCGTCGGGGCGCACACCGCGATCTGCTTGTTCGTGTTCCACGCGAGGTGCTGCAGCAGCGTCGACTTGCCGGTGCCCGCGCGCCCGGTCACGAACACGTGCTCGCGGGTGTCTTCGATGAGCCGGAACAGCGCCTCCTGCTCGGCAGACAGAGGCGGAGTGTTCACCGACTCATGTTAACGAGCGGATGCCGCCTGGCGGCCCTGCACGCCGCGAGCCGTGGACACCCGCCCGCTCTCCACAGGCTCCTCGGCCTCCCTCCAGCGCCCGGTGCCCGCGACGACCTCGTCCATGATCGCCCGGAACCGCGGGCACGTCGTGATGTCGTGGGATCGGCAGCGCAGCGCGTGCTCCGTCATGCGCCGCGAGCGCTCCATGTCGGCCGTGCGGCGCTCGAGGTCGGCGAGGTGCTCCTCGAGCACGCGATGCCGCTCGGGCGCCTGCTCGTCCAGCAGCACGCCGATCTGCTCGAGGCTCATGCCGGCGTTCTTGCTGCGCACGATCACGCCGATGCGCACCAGGTCGTCATCGCCGTAGCGGCGGCGCCCGCCGGCGTCGCGTCCGGGCCGGAGCAGCCCGACGTCCTCCCAATGCCGCAGCACGTTCGTGGGCAGCGAGAACCTGGCGGCGGCGTCTCCGATCGGCAGACTTGACTTCATGTCGACATGAAGTCACAGGATCGAGGCAGACGCAACCCGACGAGAGGATCCCCATGTACGACGTCATCGTGATCGGCGGCGGCCCGGCCGGCCTCCAGGCCGCGCTCACCATCGGCCGCATGCACCGCGCCGTGCTCCTGCTCGACTCCGGCGAGTACCGCAACGCGACGGTCGAGCACGCCCACAACTTCCTCACCAACGACGGCCGCAGCCCGGCCGAGCTGCGCCGCATCGCGCGCGAGGAACTCGCCGCCTACGACACCGTCGAGGTGCGCACGACAGCGGTCACCGCCGTGTCGGGATCCCTCGGCGACTTCGAGGTGACCACCGCCGACGGCACCGAGCGCGCCGCGCGCCTCGTGCTGGCGACGGGCATGCGCGACGAGCTGCCGTCGGTTGCCGGCCTCGGCGAGCAGTGGGGCCGCCTCGTCGCACAGTGCCCGTTCTGCCACGGCCACGAGTTCGCCGGCCGGCGCGTCGGCATCCTCATCGACGGCGAGCACGCCGGGATGATCGAACGGATGCTGCGTCCCGTCGTCGCCTCCGTCTTCATCGCCCGCCCCGACGACGTCGCCCTCGTGACCGAGGTCGACGGCGGGCTCGAGCTCTCGCTCGCCGACCGTTCGGTCGAGCACGTCGCCGGGGTCTTCACTGCCGCCACCGCGACGCAGCGCGCCCCGTTCGCTGCCCAGCTCGGCTGCGGCAGCCTCCCGAGCGGCGGTGTGGAGATCGATGCGATGGGGCGCACCACGGTGCCCGGCGTGTACGCGGGCGGCGACATGGCGCACCTGGCGGCTGTTCCCGGTCCGATGGTGTCGTTGGCCGCCGCGATCGCCTCCGGCCAGCTCGCCGGCGCCAGCGCCGTCCGCGACGCGATCATGCCCTGACTCACGGGGGCGCGTGAACGGCGAGTGGACTTCGAGTCCCAACTTTGCGTTCCACAGGGGCCTCCCGGCCACGATTTCCTAGACTGGGCCCGTGGACCAGGGGGTGATGGACACGTCGTCCGGTCGCGCGGGTGCGCCTCCGGCCGGTCCGGCGACCCCTGACACGGCGCGCGTGACGCCCGATTCGCCGGTCATCCAGCCTCCCGCCAAACGGCGGACCCGCCGCCGCCTCGCGCTCGATCTGACGCTGCTCGGCATCGTCGGCGTGGTTCTCGCCGGCGCCGTGTTCGCGGCGTGGGGAGTGATGCAGCGCGAGTTCTACAGCCCGAAGGCGTTCGTCGAGCGCTACGTCCAGCTGCTCGCCGAGGGGCGTGCGGCCGATGCGCTCGCGGTGCCCGGCGTCGCGGTGAGCTCTGCCGAGCTCGAAGAGGCCGGCCTGCCGCCCACGGCGTCCGAGGCGCTGCTGCGCAGCTCCGCGCTCGCCCCGATCCGCGATGCGCACGTCGTGTCCGAGGAGCACGACGGCGACATCACCCACGTCACCATCGACTACACGGCGCGCGGGCACGACGGTCGCACGACGTTCTCGGTCGAGCGTGACGGCTCCATCGGCCTCGCGCCGACGTGGCGGTTCGCGAAGAGCCCGCTCGCAGTGATGAACCTCGGTGTCACGGGCTCGATGATCTTCGATGTCAACGGCTTCGAGCTCGACAAGCGCCAGGTCTCACCCGACGGCGCGGACGCCGACCCCGCCGCACCTGTCTCGCTCCTCGTCTTCTCACCCGGGCTGTACTCGGTGTCGGTCGACACCGCGATCTCGAGCACCCCCGGCGTGGCGGTGCTCTCCGACAGCCCGTTCCGTGCGATCCCCGTCAACGTGGTCGCCCAGCCGACCGAGAAGTTCCTCAGCGTCGTGCAGGAGAAGGTCGAGGAGTTCCTCACCTCCTGCGCGACGCAGGAGGTGCTGCAGCCCACCGCCTGCCCGTTCGGCTACTTCGTGGAGGACCGCATCACGTCGGCCCCGAAGTGGTCGATCGTGTCGCAGCCGACCGTCGCCGTCGAGCCGGACGGCGCCGGCTGGTCGATCCTCGCGGCAGAAGCCGTCGCGCACATCGATGTCGACATCCGCTCGCTCTTCGACGGCCGCGTGCGCGCCGTCAGCGAGGACGTCCCCTTCATCGTCAAGGGCACGATCACGGTCCGCCCCGACGGCACCGCGACGATCGTCGTGACCGGCCCCGACACGACCTAGCGCCGCCGGCGCACAGGCCGCCCCGCCTTTCCGCCATGATGGGTGCCGGGGTCGATGATGAGGTCGCAGGAAGGCATCGCACGGTGGATTCCCGCCGTCGCGACCGTGCGCGGCTACCAGCGCGCATGGCTGTGGCCCGACGTGCGGGCGGGCATCGTCGTGACCGCACTGCTGATCCCCGCGGGCATGGGGTACGCCGAGGTCGCGGGGCTTCCTCCCGTGACCGGCCTGTACGCGACGATCGTGCCGCTGCTGGCGTATGCGGTGTTCGGTCCCTCGCGGGTGCTCGTGCTCGGCCCGGACTCGTCGCTCGCCCCGATCATCGCCGCCGCGATCCTCCCGCTCGCGCTCGGCGACCAGTCGCGCGCCGTCGCGCTCGCGGGGCTGCTGGCGATCATGGTCGGCGCGCTGCTCGTCATCGGCGGTCTCGTGCGCCTCGGATTCGTGACCGACCTGCTGTCCAAGCCCATCCGCGTCGGCTATCTGAACGCGATCGCGGTCATCGTCATCGTGTCGCAGCTGCCCAAGCTGCTGGGGTTCTCGGTCGACGCGCCGTCGCTGTGGCAGGGCGCGGTCGCGATCGTCGAAGGCATCCTCGACGGACGCATCGACCTGCTCGCGGCCGCGTTCGGCGTCGGCTCCCTCGTCGTGATCTTCGTGCTCAAGGCCGTGCGGTTCCGCGTGCCGGGCGTCCTCGTCGTCGTGGTGGTGTCGATGGTGCTCACCGGGGTCCTCGGCCTCTCGGACCGGCTGAGCGTGGTCGGCGCACTGCCGCAGGGCCTCCCCGCGCCCGCCCTCGGCGGGCTGGAGTGGACGGATGTCGCATCCCTGGCGCTCCCCGCCGCCGGCATCGCGCTCATCGCGTTCACCGACACCGCCGTGCTCTCGCGCACGTTCGCCGCCCGCCGGGGCGACAGCGTCGACGGCAGCCAGGAGATGGCCGGGCTGGGCATCGCGAACGTCGCGGGCGGAGCGCTCGGCGGGTTCCCGGTCTCGGGATCGTCGTCGCGCACCCCGGTGGCCGAGCAGGCGGGGGCGCGCACCCAGCTCACCGGCGTGGTCGGCGCCGTGCTGCTCAGCGTGTTCATCCTCGCCCTGCCGGGACTCACCGAGCTCCTCCCGTCAGCGACGCTCGCCGCCGTCGTCATGAGCGCCGCCATCGGCCTCATCGACGCGCGCGGAGTCGTGCGGCTCGTGCGCATCAACATCGTCGACGCCGTGCTCTCGGCGGCCGCGTTCCTCGGAGTGCTCGTCTTCGGCGTGCTCGAAGGCATCGTCATCACGATCGGCCTGTCGTTCATCGCCTTCGTCAACCGCTCGTGGCGCCCGTACAAGGCAGAGCTCGGCCGCGTCGCTGGCCTCCGCGGCTACCACGACCTCTCGCGCAATCCCGAGGGCGCCCGTGTTCCGGGCGTCGTGATCGTGCGATTCGACGCCCCGCTGTTCTTCGCGAACGGCGCCATCTTCGACGACTGGGTGCGTTCCCGTGTGCGGTCCGCGGGACCGGACGTCCGCACCGTGATCCTCGCCGCCGAGCCCATCACCGACATCGACACCACCGCGGCCGACGAGCTCGTCGAGCTCGACGAGTATCTTCAGGCACGTGGCATCCGTCTCATCATCGCCGAGATGAAGTCGCCGGTCGTCGACACGCTCGCCCGCTACGGCCTGACGGACCGCTTCGCTCCCGACCGCTTCGCCCCGACCGTCGGCGCCGCGGTCGACGAGGTCACGGGCACGCTGCGGGGCGACATCGGCGGGACGAAATGGGATGCTGAGCCCCCGGCTCCACGCCGCGCCACGGGCGACGACACCCTGGGCGACCCGGAAGCGTAGTTCTCAGCCGCCGGTGCGCGCGTCGCGCTCGGCGAGCGCCGCGAGCCGCGCGTTGTACTCCTCGAGCTCCGCGTCGCCGGTGCGGTCGGCGTGGCGGTCGCGTCGCTTGGTCTCGCGGTCGTCGCTGCGGCTCCACTGGATCGCCACCGTGATCGCGAGGATGAGCGTGGGGATCTCGCCGATCGACCAGGCGATGCCGCCGCCGGTGTACTGGTCCTCGAGAGGCGTCGCACCCCACGTGCGGCCCATCGAGCCGAACCACTCGGCGATCATGAGGCCCTCCTGCATCATGATCGCGATGCCGAAGAAGGCGTGCATCGCCATCACGCCGATGAGCAGGAGCAGGCGCCCCGGATACGGCAGGCGGTAAGGCACCGGATCGATGCCGATGAGGCTCATCACGAACAGGTACCCCGTGATGAGGAAGTGCGCGATCATCCACTCGTGGCCGAGGTGGTCGTACAGCGACCAGCGGAACAGATCGGTGTAGTAGAAGACCCAGAGCGAGCCGATGAAGAGACCTGCGGCGACGAACGGGTTCGTGAGGATGCGCGCCACCGGCGAGTGCACGACCCAGAGCAGCCACTCGCGGCCGCCGCGGGTGCCGTCGTCGCGCTTGTGGATCGCGCGCGCGGCGAGCGTGATGGGAGCGCCCGGCACGAGCAGCAGGGGGATCGCCATGGTCAGGAGCATGTGCCCGACCATGTGCATGCTGAACAGGTAGTCCTGGTAGACGTTGATGACGCCCCCGGTGACCCACACCAGCAGCAGCCAGCCGACGACCCACATGATCGTGCGGTACACCGGCCACGCGTCGCCGCGGCGGCGCAGACGCCACACGCCCACGAGGTAGAAGAAGATCGCGAACCCGGCGATGACCGCCCACAGGAGGTCGACGTTCCACGCCGTGATCCAACGGTCGAGCGTCAGCTCGGGCGGGAGCGGGGCGCCGGTGAGGCGCTCCGCGGGCGTGGGCGTCTTCGGGATCAGCGGAGCGACCGGCGGGGGCGTGCGCGCGAGGGCCGCCGCCGCGCCGCTCGCGACGCCCATCAGCACGAGCTCGAAGGCGATGAGGGTCCAGAACGATCGGGTGGCGGCATCCTGGGTCCGCATCTTCCCGATGAGGCGGGTGCGGTACCAGGCGCCGAAGAGGCCGAGCGCGATGAGCGCCAGCACCTTCACGCCGAGGATCAGGCCGTACGGCGAGATGAGCGCGGACCAGTCGCGCAGGCCGATCGCGGCCCGCACCGTGCCCGACACGGCCACCACGACGAACGCGGCGAGCGCGATGCTCGAGTAGCGGGCAACGGTCGCGACGCTGTCGCCCTGGGACTGCAGCGGCCGCACGATCACGATGAGGAGCAGGCCGCCCAGCCACACCGCCGCGGCGATGATGTGCAGGATCAGCGCGGTCATCGCCTCGTGGTGGAACGCCTCCTCGCCGGAGTGGCCCTGAGTGCCCATCGGGACGAGGGATGCCGTGGCCAGCAGTGCCACGAAGAAGGTCGCCGTCCACGAGCGCACGGCGAAGGTCAGCACCGTGAGGGCGGCACCCGCGATCGTGGTGATGAGCCACGTGCGGCCGACCTCGGTCTCGACGATGAAGCGGCCGAGCTGCGCCCCGAACTCCGGACCGATGCTGAGGACCGGATTGAACGCGTCGACGAACGTGAGGAACCCGGTGGCGGCCGCGGCCATCGTGAACACGGCGGCCGAGATCGACGCGGTGTCGAGTGCGACGTCGAACTCGCGATCCCCCGCTCGCAGCGTGAACAGCGCCGTCACGAGCACGCCGACCATGCCGGCGGCCGAGAGGTTGACGAAGAGCTTCGCGGTCGGAAGCCCCCAGCGCACGAACGGCCCGGGGTCGGCGATCGCGAGCGGCGCGGTGCCTCCGCCGAACGCCAGTGCCCACACCATGACTGCGAGTGCGGCCACGACGAGGATGGCGGGCCCGACGGCCCGCAGGGCGCGGGGGTTCACGCTTCCAGCCTACGTCGCGGTGCCTGTGCGGTTTCCCGCCCAGAGACGCAGAAGAGGGGATGCCGCGGGTCGCGGCATCCCCTCTCCAGAGGTCTGCGTCGGAATTACTTGACGGCGGCCTTCAGCTTCGAGCCCGCGGTGACCTTGACGCGCTTGCCCGCGGGGATCTTGATCTCCTCGCCGGTCTGCGGGTTGCGGCCCGTGCGAGCCGAGGTGGCGACCTGCTCGAACGCGATCCAGCCCGGGATCGAGACCTTGCTGCCGGCGGCGACCGCGTCGGAGACGGTGGAGAAGAGGGAGTCGAGCACGCCAGAGACGGCGGACTGGCTCTGGCCGGTCGCGCTCGCGATGCTCGCGACGAGCTCGGTCTTGGTGATGGTCTTGTCGGCCATTTGGTATGTCCTCCAAAGACGACGAGTGCCGTCTTGTCATTGCTCGGACCGGACGGCTTCGCCCCCCGGCTGGTCCTATCGACCGGTCCCGAATGTACCCGACCTGGCCGACAGAACCGCGTATTTCTGCGGATTTCTGCCGATTAGGACCGCGTGTCGTGTGAAAAGAGTGACAAATGTGGCTCGTGAGCCTCGATTACGCCGACAGCGTTCAGCCCTTGTGCGCGGCGATCAGTTCGCGGGCTGTGCGGGCGAACGCCGGGCCGACCCGGTCCTGACCGTCGAGATAGCCGCCCACGAGCGCCGCATCGCGCAGCAGGACGAGGGATGCGGCGACCCCCTCGGGATCCCGCAGCCCCGCTCCCTCGGCCAGTTGCCGGAGGGTTCCGCGGAACCACTCGCGATGGTCTGCGATGAGATCGCGCACCGGCCCCTGGTCGGGGTACTCGGCCGCGGCGTTGATGAAGGGGCAGCCTCGCGTGTGCCGGTCGCGGATGTCCTGCTCGATGCCCGCGACCACGAGATCGAGGAGCACGTCGGGGTCATCCGACGCCTGCGCCGCCTGCGCGAACAGCGCCCGCAGGCCCTGGTCCTCCCCCTCGAGGTAGGCGAGCACGAGACCTTCCTTGCCCGCGAACTGCTTGTACATCGTGGCCCGCGTGACGCCGGCCTCCTCGATGATGCGATCGACCCCCACCGAGTGGATGCCCTCGTTGTAGAAGAGGTCGGTGGCGGCGTCCAGCAGACGCTGACGGGCTGACGACGGTCGGGATACCGCGGCGGGCGCGGCGGTTGTGGAGCTCATGGATCCCCCTCCATTCCTTCCATCGTGCCACCGTTTCTGCGCGCTGACCGGGCGCGGAATCGGGGTGGGGACGAGGCATCCGGAATCATTTCAAGAATTTCTGGGAATAGTCTTGCATAGATAGAACGTTCGGTCTACCATCGGATTCATCAGCCGGAGACACACCAGGATCCGGAACCTGAGACCACAACCGAAACCACCGCACGACACCCCTGAGGAGCAGGAAATGAACACCACGACCAAGACCCCCATCGTCCTCATCCACGGCCTCTGGATGACCCCCAAGAGCTGGGACACCTGGGCCGAGCGCTTCCGCGCCGCCGGCCACCAGGTCATCGTGCCGGGCTGGCCCGGTATCGACGACCGCACGGTCGAAGACATCCGCAACAACCCCGAGGCGCTCAAGGGCATCGGCCTGAAGCAGATCGCCGACAACTACGAGCGCATCATCCGCGAGCTCCCCGAGAAGCCGATCATCATCGGCCACTCCTTCGGGGGAGTCCTGACCCAGATGCTCGCCGACCGCGGCCTCGGCGTCGCGTACGTGGGCGTCGCCCCCGGACAGACCGCCGGCGTCACCACGCTGCCGCTGTCGACTCTGTGGACCGGCACGCCGATCCTGTCGAACCCGTTCGGCCGGAACGGCGCCAAGCCGCTCTCGAAGCGCCACTTCCACTTCACGTTCGGGAACGATCTCCCGCGGGAGGAGTCCGACAAGCTCTGGGAGGAGTACGCCGTCAACTCGTACAACCGGGTCTTCTTCGAGGGCGTGGCGTCGGTGCTCAACGAGAAGGGCGGCGTCACCCGCGTCGACTACGGCCGCACCGACCGCGCGCCGCTGCTCATCATCACCGGCGAGATCGACCACGTCGTGCCGCCGGCGATCGGCAAGGCGGTCGTGAAGAAGTACCAGAAGTCCGGCAGCCCCGCGATCGTCGAGTACAAGGAGTACGAGGGCCGCACCCACCGCCTGGTCAGCCAGGACGGCTGGGAGGAGATCGCCGACTACGCCCTCCAGTGGGCGACCACGCACCAGGTGCGCGAGACGGCCGCGGCTCCTGAAGCGGAGGCGGCACAGTAGACGGATGCTGCGCCCCCGCGCCGCGGGACAGCACCCGGCCGTCGAGCTCCCAGCCCGTCTGGTGGTTCGGTGGTCGGGTGGTGTCCCGGCCGGTGTCCGCGGTGGGACGCAGAGGCCCGGGGTTCGCAAGAGCCCCGGGCCTTTCCCGTGCCTCAGGCGTGCAGCCGCCGCAGCGCGGCCACGACGTCGTCATGCCAGCGACGAGCCGCCGGCAGTGCACCCGTGAAGATCGCGGTGTCGTGGGTCACGCCCTGGTACCGCACGACGCTCGCGTCGACGCCGGCTCGGCGCAGCGCCGCGCCGTACGCGTCGCCGTCGCCGCGCAGCGGGTCGTACTCGGCGGTGAGGATGACGGCGGGCGGCAGTCCTTCGTGCGAGGCCGCGAGCAGTGGCGAGGCATACGGCTGACGGGCGTCGGCCGTGCGGGCGAGATAGGTCCGCGCGACCGACCGCAGCTCCCGCACCGTCAGGAAGCGCGGGATATGCAGGGCGCGCATGGCGCCGAGGTCCATGTGCGAGCCGGTGAGGTCGACGACGGGCACCTCGAGCACCTGCACGCCGAGCTGATGCCGCGAACGGTCTCGGTTGAGCAGGGTCACCGCGGCGGCGAGGCATCCGCCCGCCGAGATGCCCAGCACCCCGATGCGGCTCGGGTCCACACCGACCTCGCCGGCGGACGCGAAGAGCCACTCCAGCGCCGCGTACCCCTGCTCGACCTGCGCCGGGTAGCGGTGCTCGGGCGCGAGGGCGTAGTCGACGGCGGCGATCGCGACGTGGGCGTCGACGCAGCGACGGCGGTACGCGGCATCCGTCGTCGGATAGTCGATGCCCCCGATGCGGAAGGCCCCGCCGAAGAACGCCAGCACGGCGGGCACCGGCGCGTCGCCAACGACCGACGGGTGGTAGATCCGCACGCGCACGGCGGGATGCCCCGGTACCGGGACGTGGTGCTCGGTGATACGGACTTCCGGGCCGGGTGTGCCAACGGTGCTCAGCTCGGTGCGGTCCCACGCGAGCGCCGCGCGACGGTGCCGGGCGCGGGCACGGGCGTGCGGGCCGACGTCCTGACCGGATCTGGCCTTCTTCGCCGGCTTCGCGTTCGCGTCGACGGACGCCGCGGCGGGGACGACCGGCACGCGACTGAACGGCCAGAGCGCGGTGAGGCGGGTCCTCACGGTGCTCATCGCCTGATCGAACATGTACCGGCGGTGCACTCGCAGGCGCTCTTCGAAGAACGGGTCCAGCGGCATGGATCCATCCTCCCGCCCCGCGGCGGCGACAGGCACGGTCCTTGACAATGCGGAAGGCCCGGAGTTCGGAAGAACCCCGGGCCTTCGCGCCGGCTGCGCCTACTCGCCGGACTCCTGCGCGAGCTTGGCGTCGAGGGCCGCCCCGACGTCGGCCGGAGTGGCCTGACCCTGCGCCATGAGCTGGATCTGCGCGACCAGCTCGGTGTACAGCGCGTCCTGGTACTTGGGCCACGAGATCATCGGCAGGTAGAACTTGCCGTCGAGCAGGGCCTGGAACGGCACCTCGAGCGACTCGTCGATCGTCGGGGTGTAGTTCGACGTGGTCGTCATGTCGTTCGTCTGCTCCTGGAAGATGCGCACGCCGTCCTCGCTGGCCAGGAACTCCAGGAACTTCTTCGCGGCCTCCGGCTCCTTGGCGGCGGTGTTGATGGCGTAGCCGGGCGACGCGGCGCCGGTGAAGAACGGCTCGCCGCCCTCCTGCGGCACACCCGCGAACGTGAACTTCAGGTCGGGGTTGGCCTCGCGGACCGTGCCCACGTCCCACGGACCCGTCGTGATCATCGCGACGCGCCCGCCGACGAACTCGTCGCGCACCTGGTCACCCGTCAGGCCGACCATGTCGGGGCTGAGCACGCCTTCCGAGATGAGCTCGTCCCACGGGGTGAGCGGGTCGGTCCAGAGGTCCTCGAAGGTGGACTCGCCCGCGAAGATCTGCGCGTCGACGTCACCGCCCTGCTCGTAGTTCGCCAGGCCCACGCCCGAGCCCAGCGAGGTCGGGAAGCCCTGCCAGGACTCGAGGAACGGCACCACCCCTGCGCTCTTGAGGGTCGTCAGCATCTCGACGAAGCCGTCCCAGTCGGTCGGGAACTCGTCGTAGCCGTGCTCGGCGAGGATGTCCTCGTTGTACATGATGCCGGAGGCCCACGAAGACAGTGAGAGGCCGTACGCCTCGCCGCCGGGCCCGGCGTAGGTGGCGGTGTTGAACTCGGACGCCACGTCCATGAACGGCTCGTCGCTGAGGTCCTCGACGAATCCGCCCTCGATGAGGTTCGTCTTGTTCTCAGCGGCGATGAGGAACACGTCGGCGGCGGTGTTGGAGCCGAGGCGGTTCTGCAGGGTGGAGATGTACTCCGCGACCGGCGGCGCCGAGGAGAACTCGATGCGGATGTCGGGGTTCTCCTCCTCGAAGGCTTCGATCACGGGCGTCATGGTCTCCTCGTTCGACCACGAGAAGAACGTGAGGGTCGTCCGGTCGTCGGCCGGTGCACCTGAGCAGCCCGCCAGCGCCACGGCCGTGGCGAGGGCGGCGGCACCGGCGGCGAGCCGGATCGACGTGCGGGCGGAGGGCAAGGTGTGCGTCATTGCTGTGCCTTTCGGTTGTTGGATCGTTACAGGTTGCGGAAGCATCCGCGCGTACCGCCGTGCGAGCGGTGCATCTCAGCCCTTGACGCTTCCCGCGATGAGGCCGCGCACGATGTGGCGCTGCATCGCGATGAAGAAGATCACCATCGGGATCAGGACGATCACGCTGAGCGTCAGGAACATCGGCCAGTCGGTCGTGAACTCGCCGACGGCCTTGTACGTCTGCAGGACGAGGGTCTGCTTCTCGGTCGAGCTGATGAAGACGACCGGCAGCAGGAAGTCGTTCCAGACCCACATCGTCTGGAAGACGCCGACCGTCACCAGGATCGGCCGGATGAGCGGGAGGGCGATCCGCCAGTAGATCTGCCACGGCCCGGCGCCGTCGATGCGCGCGGCCTCGATCACTTCGCCGGGGAGAGTCCGCATGTAGCCGACGATGAGGAAGTAGCAGAACACCGCCCCCGCGGAGTAGAGGATGATGAGCCCCTCGAGGGTGTCGACGAGCCGCGCGTCGCTCAGCAGCCGGTACAGCGGGATCAGGGTCACCTGGCCGGGCACGAGGAACGCGATCACCAGCAGCACGACCATCAGCCGCGACGTCCGCATGATGACCGAGAACGCGGCCATGGACCCGATCAGCAGCATGAGCAGGATCGAGGCGACCGTCACGTACAGCGTGTTGAGGAACGCCTGCGCGACGGGGATCTCGGTGAACACGCGGATGTAGTTGTCGAGGTTGAACGTGGCCGGCAGGGCCAGCGGAGAGGCCGTGGTCTCGGCCTGCGTCTTGAGCGTGTTGATGACCAGGTAGTAGAACGGCAGCCCCACCAGCACGGCGAGCGGGATCATGACGAGGCTCGTGACGATCGCGCTCGGGCGCGACAGCACGCGTTCACGACGGCGCACCGTGAGGGCGGGGACGGATGCTGCGGGCACGGCGGCTTCGCGGACGCTCATGAGAACCTCCCCTCGAGGCGGCGGGAGAGGAAGAGCTGCAGGGCGACGATCGCTCCCACCGCGATCATGAAGATCACCGCGAGCGCGGACGCCTGACCGTACTTCGCCTGCGAGACGCCGTTCTGGATGATCGTCTGGGTGATCGTGAAGGTCGAGAAGCCGGGGCCGCCCTTGGTCAGCGTGATCGGCAGGTCGTAGACCTTGAGCCCGCCCGTCATCAGCAGCAGCCAGCTCACCGTCATCGCCGGGAGCAGGAGCGGAAGAGTGATGTAGAAGAAGCGCTGGAGTCCCGACGCGCCGTCGATGCGGGCGACCTCGTAGTAGTCGCCGGGGATCGACTGCAGGTAGGCGAGGTAGAGGATGGCGTGCCAGCCGGTCGAGGTCCACACCGCGACGGCGATCACGCTGATCTGCGCCAGCGTGCTGTTCGACAGCCACGGGATCGGCCCGATGCCGGCGATCGACATGAGCAGCGAGTTGAGCGCTCCCGATCCCAGCGGGTTGAGGATGAAGCCCCACACCAGCCCGAGGATCGCCACCGACGGGATGGCGGGGAAGAAGAAGATGGCGCGCACCGCGTTGCGGCCGAAGAACGCCCGATCGAGGACGACGGCGAGCGGGATGGCGAGCGCCGTGATGATGATCGTCGTGGCGAGCGTGAACAGGATCGTGAAGCTCAGGCCCGCCAGCATCGAGGGGTCGGTGAAGACGTTCGCGTAGTTGCGGAACCCGACGAACTGCGCGTCCGACGAGTACCCGTTGAAGTCCGTGAAGCTCCACCACAGCGACTGCGCCAGCGGGATCGCGAACAGCACGATGAACACGATGATCATCGGCACGAGGAACAGGCCGATCCGCACCCGATCGGCGCGGTAGACGGGGCCGTGGCTGCCGACCGGCTGGCGCAGCCATCGCGACATGCGCCTTCCCGCCGTCACGAGGACCCGCGTGTCGGCCTCCGGCCTCTCTTCGATGAGTGTCACGTGATCTCCTTCGACCAGCGGAAGTGGACTGAATGCTACCTGTATCGTTACAACCGGTTTAGAGCCGGTACCGAACCCTCATGACGGGCTCATCCGGTCGACTCGCGCGCGACGACGCGGAACCCGGTCACGTGCTCCTTGGGCTGCCAGTCCGGCGCGTCCGCCAGACGGGCGAGCAGGAGGTCGACCGCGAGCCGGGCGACCTCGTCGTGATCGGGGTCGATGGTGGTGAGGCTCGGCACGCTGTACCGGGCCTCGAGGATGTCGTCGAAGCCGACCACCTTCACGTCGCCGGGGACCGAGACGCCGCGATCGGCGAGCCCGCGGATGACGCCCAGCGCGACGGTGTCGGTGATGCACACCACACCGTCGATGCCACCGCCGCCGTCGACCAGTCCGTGCGCCGCGAGGCGTCCGGACTCGGACGACAGCTCGCGCAGCTCGACGACCAGCGCAGGGTCCGGCTCGATGCCCCGCTCCTCGAGTGCCCGACGGTATCCCGCGTGTCGCAGCGAGGTGACGCTGAGGCGGCTCACATCGTCGCCCTCGACCATCGCGATGCGCCGGCACCCCCGGTCGATCACGTGCATCGTCGCGGCGTACGTGCCGTCCTCGTTGGGCAGGGCGATGTGGTCCACCGGCGAGTCGAAGACGCTCTCGCCCAGGATCACCATCGGCACGTCCGTCGTGAGCAGGTCGCGGTCGGCGGTGCCGAGGCCGACGGCCGACAGGATGAGCCCGTCGTACATGCGGGTGCGTGATGAAACGATGGCCGACAGCTCGTTCTCGCGGTCGGCGCCGGTCTGCTCGATCACGACGCGGTATCCCGCGTCCTGCGCCTTCGCGATGACGCGCGCCGCGAGCTGGGCGAAGTACGGCCGGTCGACCTCCGGCACGGCGAACCCGATCGTGTTGGTGCGCCCCGCGCGCAGGTTGCGCGCCGCGACGTTGACGCGATAACCGAGGTCGTCGATCGCCTTGAGCACCCGCTCACGCGTCTCGGCTCGCACGTGCGGGTGCTTGTTGAGCACGTTCGACACGGTCATCGGCGAGACGCCGGCGGCCTTGGCGACGTCGTGCAGGGTGGCCATTGCTGAACTCTATCCGTGGGCCGTCGGCCCGGCCGTCAGGCCAGCTCCAGCGACACCGTCGCGAACGAGTGCGCCGGCAGCGTGACACGCAGGGTCCCACCCTCGAGCTCGGTGTCGAGCGGGACCGGCGCTACGGCCTCGGGCGCCTCGGCCGTGTTGTGCGCGGCGGCCGAGTCTCCGGTGAGCACGCGGGCCGTCGCGGACGACACCGCGCGGCCGCGAAGGTCGACCTCGATGGTGAGGGATGCCTCGGCGTCGAGGTTGCTCAGCGAGAGCAACGCCGTCGAGCCCGTCGTGCTGGCCGACGCCGACACCACCTGCAGCGAGCGGCCGTCCGCCTCGCGGGCGTCGGGGGCGTCGAGGACGTGGACGGCGAGCGACGTGGCGTCGTGGTGGCCGCGGTTCATCTCGAACACGTGATACGTCGGCGTGAGCACGAGAGCTCCGGTCTCAGCATCCGTCAGCAGCATCGCCTGCAGGACGTTCACCGTCTGCGCGATGTTGGCCATGACGAGGCGGTCGGCGTTGCGGTGGAACGCGTCGAAGTGGACGGCCGCCACGAGGGCGTCGCGCACGGTGTTCTGCTGGTACAGGAACCCGGGGTTCGTGCCCTCCTCGACGTCCCACCACGTGCCCCACTCGTCGAGCACGAGCCCGACCTTGCGGCCCGGGTCGTACGCGTCCATGATCCGGGCGTGCGCGCTGATGACGCGCTCGATGTCCTGCGCCTTCGACATCGTCGCGTAGTAGTCCTCGGTGGAGAACGACGTGGCGCTGCCCTTGTGCTCCCACGTGCCCGCGAGCGTGTAGTAGTGGAACGAGATCGCCTGGAAGATGTTCTTCGGGTCGCGCTGGCAGCCGAGGCAGTTGAGCGCCTCCATCAGCGCCGTCGTCCAGGTCACGTCGTCATCGGACGCGCCGGCGGCGATGCGGTAGAGCTTGTTGTCGCCGTGGTCGCGGCAGAAGGTCGCGTAGCGGCGCGCCTCGGCCGCGAACTGCGGGGCGGTGAAGTTGCCGCCGCAGCCCCAGGCCTCGTTGCCGATGCCCCAGAACGGCACCTTCCACGGCTCGTCGCGCCCGTTCTCGCGGCGGAGGCTCGCCATCGGGCTGTCGCCGTCGCGCGTGAGGTACTCGACCCAGTCGCTCATCTCCTGCACGCTGCCGCTGCCGACGTTCCCGCTGACGTACGCGTCGGCGCCGAGCATCTCGCACAGGTCCATGAACTCGTGCGTGCCGAAGTGGTTGTTCTCGACGACGTCGCCCCAGTGGGTATTGACCATGCGCGGCCGCGACTCCTTCGGGCCGATCCCGTCGCGCCAGTGGTACTCGTCGGCGAAGCAGCCGCCCGGCCAGCGGAGGTTCGGGATGCCGATGCCCTTCAGCGCCTCGACGACGTCGAGTCGGATGCCGCGCTCGTGGGGGATCGGCGAGTCCTCGCCGACGTAGAAGCCGCCGTAGATGCAGCGCCCCAGGTGCTCGGCGAAGTGGCCGTAGAGGTGGCGGCTGATGACCGGACCGGGGACGTCCAGGTCGACGACGGCGCGGGCGCGGAGGTCGGGCACGGGTTTCTCCTTCGAAACATCGGGGTGAAGCGATTTGTAACGATACACACCACGATGGGTGATGTCGAGAACAAATGCGGAAGGCCCGGAGTTCCGAGGAACTCCGGGCCTTCCGGACGAGCTCAGCGGTCACTGAGCCTGTCGAAGTGTTACCAGCTCGACTTGGTCACGCCGGGCAGCTCACCCCGGTGCGCCATGTCACGGAAGCGGACACGCGAGATGCCGAACTTCGTGAGGACACCGCGGGGGCGGCCGTCGATGACGTCGCGCGAGCGCAGGCGGACCGGCGACGCGTTGCGGGGCAGCTTCTGCAGGCCCACGCGAGCGGCTTCGCGCTCCTCGTCGGTCGACGTCGGCGAAACGAGCGCCTTCTTCAGCTCAAGGCGCTTGGCGGCGTAGCGGTCGACGACCTCCTGGCGCTGCTTGTTGCGCGCGATCTTGCTCTTCTTAGCCATGGATCAACGCTCCTCTCGGAAATCGACGTGCTTGCGGATGACCGGGTCGTACTTCTTGAGCACGATGCGGTCGGGGTTGTTGCGGCGGTTCTTGCGCGTGACGTAGGTGTAACCCGTGCCCGCGGTCGAACGCAGCTTGATGATCGGACGGACGTCCTGTGCCTTCTTGGCCATTAGAGCTTCACACCCTTCGCCTGGAGGTCACGCACGACCGCCTCGATGCCGCGAGCGTCGATGACCTTGATGCCCTTGGCCGAAACGTTCAGCTTGATGTTGCGACCCAGCGACGGAACGAAGTAGGTCTTCTTCTGCACGTTCGGGTCGAAGCGGCGCTTCGTCCGGCGGTGCGAGTGCGAGATGTTGTGACCGAAGCCGGGAACTGCTCCAGTCACCTGGCACACTGCTGCCATAGTGATGTCTCCTTAGTACCGTGAGGCCGGACGGCCTCACCCAAGATCCCTTGTCTGCACCCCGCGCCGGATCCGGCCGGTGAAGGCCCGCGAACTGGTGTGGGATACGTACTGCGTGCTGGAGGCGCGCAGACAAAGAGTCAGTCTAGCACGGACGGATCCCGAGCCCCGCCGACTCCCACAGGCGCCGGACACCGCATCCCGGCGGTCAGGCGGTCAGGCGGTGAGCGTGTAGCGAGACTTGCCGGCGAGGCGTGGAGTGCGCTGGGCGTCGATCCACGGCGGGGGTATGAGCCACACCTTCGCATCGATGCCGGGACCGTCGACGCGGATCCCCCACCCGTCGGCATGCAGCCGATGATGACACCCGGTGCACAGCAGGACGCCGTTCTCGAGGTCCGTGCGCCCGCCGTCGCGATCCCACCACTCGAGGTGGTGCCCGTGGCACCACGCCGGTGGCGCTCCGCAGCCGGCGCATCCGCCGTCGCGTTCGCCGAGCGCGAGCTTCTGCGCTGGGGTGAAGAGGCGCTTCGCGCGCCCCCAGTCGAGGATCTCGCTGTCACCGCCGAGCACGCACGGGATGATCTGCGCATCTGCCGCCAGGCGGCGCACCGCGGACGGCGGGATCGACTGGGCGATGCCATCGATCGTCGCGGCGCCCGTGCCGGCCTCGAGATCTGCGAGGTCCATCCGCACGACGACAGTCGCGGTCACCCCAGTGGGCACCCGGTCGCACCCGATCGCGTGGCGGCAGAGGTCCGCCAGCGCATCCGCCTGAATCTGCCGAACCGATCGCGGGTCACGGTCGACCTCGTCGGCGTGTTCGTTCCGGCGCAGCGCGTCACCGACGAGCGCGTCGAGCGCCGCCTTGACAGGCGCTCCCGTCTCAGGGTCGAGCTTGGCCGAGATCACCAGCATCCCGTCGCGCTCGTGCATCTGGAACGTCCGCTCGGACACAAGCTGCTCGTGTCGCGGCTCGACGCCGTCGGGATCGAGGTGCGCCTCGGCGCGGGCCAGCAGCTTGCCGAGTTCGTCCGGGCGCAACCCCGGAGCCAGCCCCACGAGCTGCCGCTCCGCTTCGTCGAGCCGGGCCGCATCGACGCGCACGGCCAGCCGGTCGAGCAGGCTGATGATCGCCGCCGCCGCCGTCATGCCGATCCCGCCGCCCGCCACCGCCTCGGCGACATGCGGGTGCTTCGCTGGCAGCGCCTCACCGGTGAGCGACACCCGAGGCGCGGTCGCCTCACCGACCTGCACGATGTGCACCGCCTCACCGAAACTCGTGCCGGTGGTGGTCGAGATCAGCACCGCCGCCGATGCGAAACCCTGCTTCTTCGCGAGCGAATCCTTGCCGAGCTCTCGGCGCGACTGCCGCGAGATCTCGGCCGCTACGGGAGCGAACGCGGCATCGACATGACGCTTCAGCGCACCGAACGCCTGATTCACCGCCACGAGCTCCGCCGGCGTCAGCGCGCCGGCAGGACGGTCGCCGCCCGCGGTCGCCAGCGCGTGCAGCGCCTCTGCGATGCCGTCGAGCGGGGTTGCTTCCATAACTCGAGATTAGAACATACCTACGACATTCGCCCCTTTGGACCGGCTGAGAGTGGGGCCCTTCGGCGCCGTAGCCCGCCCCTCGTGCGCCTTCTCGGCGCTGCCCTGTCCCCGGCGATACCTTCATCGGCGCTGCATTCCGCCATGGGAATGCATCCTCGGGGTTGCTCCAAGGCACCGGGCGCCGGCGGCGCGGCGCGTTGTGCGGCCCTACAAAATCCCGCGCCGAGCCGCATTTCGGGTGGACCATGTCGTCAATCCCGGGAGAGGGGATGGACATGAGCGCAACGCACGACGACGGACCCCTGTGGCCTGCGTCTCCCTTCGATCTCGCCGACGCGCACCGGTGCCCGTCGTGCTTCACCGCCGTCACGGCGCAGGTGTGCCCCGCGTGCGGCTTCGCACTGACCGACCCGCACGCACCGCGCGTGCTGGAGCTCGGCCGCCAGATGCTCACGCTCGAGCTGTCGCGTCAGCAGCTGATGGACGAGATCCGGCTCGCGCACGCGACGGCGGCCGTGGCGAGAACGGATGCTGCGCCCGCAACGCTCGCGGGCCCGCCGGAGCTCGTCGCGGCCGAGGCCGTCGCCGACGCCGGCGTCGCCGTGCATCTGGTGCCCGCCGCCGACGCGATGCTCAGCGCCTCGGCGCCGCCGACCGGCGCCATCGCCATCGTCGCCGAGCCCGCAGCGGAGGGGGCTTCCCTCACGGCGCCCGACGCGCTCGACCTCGTCACCGTGCCGGAGTCCACCACCGCGGCGCCCGCGACGACGGCACCCGAGATCGCGGTGCCCCCGAAGCCGCCCGCACCGGCCGCTTCGGTGCCGCAGGGGCCTGGGCCGTCCGCACCGGTCGCGGTGGCGGCTGGGCCCGCGCGCCCGGAGGCTCCGGGCGACGCGCCAGCGGCGCCTGGAGGGGGCGTGGGGACCGCTCCCCGCCGCCGGCTGACCGTGCCGGTGCTGCTGCTCATCGTCGGCGTCTCGCTGGTCGGCATCGCCGCCGTGTTCTTCCTGCTGCTGGCGTGGTTCCTGTGGGGCATCGCGGTGCGCGCGCTCATCATCGGCGGCATCACGCTCGCGACGATCGCGCTGGCCTCGTGGCTGCGCCGCCGCGATCTGGGGGCGACGGCCGAGGGCATCGGCGCGCTCGGTGTGGGATTGCTCGCGCTGGACGCGTGGGCCGTGCGGGCGAACGACCTGTTCGGCACCGGGTCGACCGACGCCGCTCTGTACACGGGGGTGTCCGCTCTCGTCGTCGCGGTGATCTGCCGCCTGTGGGCGCGGGTGTCGCATCTGCGCGGACCCGACCTCGCCGCCTCGCTCGCCTTTCCCGCGGGCCTCGGATTCCTCGTGGGCGGACTGACGTCGCTGCCGCCCGCGGAATCCCTCACCGCCGGCCTGCTCGGCGCCGCCGCCGGTGGGCTGGTGCACGCGCTTCCCGCGCCCTGGTCGTCGGCGCGGCGCGGCGAGGACCACGCGGCCGAGCGCCTGGTGCTCGCGCTCAGCGGGGTGGGTGCCCTGGTCGGTGCGGGTCTCACCGCGGCGTTCTTGACCGCGGACGCGCTGCCGGTCGTGATCTGGTCGAGCATCGGGCTCGTCGTGCTCGGCGCCGCGCACGCGTGGCTCGCCCATCGGCCGGTCGACGGCGCTCGCCTGCCCGCCGCCGCCGTTGTCTCGGGCGTGGCCTCGGTGGTCGCGACGGCGGCTGCGGGTCTCGCAGGCTGGCAGCTCGCGCTGCGCAGCGACCTCCCCGTCTACAGCGTGCTGGTCGCCCCGGTGCTCGCCGTGCTCGTCGCCGTCGCCACCGACGTCGTGCGCAGCCGACGCGGCACACCCGCATGGGTGCCTGCGGCGATCGCATCGGCGGTCGTCGCCGGGCTGTCGATCGTCGCCGTGGCGCTCGGCTGGGGCGTGCAGGCCATCACCGTCATCGGCGCCTCCTGGACGGCGTGGCGCACGGATGCCTTCGCGGTGCCTGTCGAGGTCCCCGAGGCCCCGCTGCTCGCGGTGATCGCCGCCGTCGTCGTCACAGGCCTGCTGTTCGCCGCTCCCACACTGGCCCGCCCGGTACTGCGCGAGCTCGTGCCGGTGGTGGCGACGATCCTGCTGCTGGTCGCCGGCGCGCGCACGGCGGTGCCCGGCGTGCTCGTCGGGGTCTCCGTCGCGCTGGTCGTCGTCACCGTCGTCGTCGTTGCGATCCTGCGGAACCGCGCTCGGCGACGCGTCGATGATGCCGACGCCGCGCCCGAACCCGACGCCGGCCTCTTGGCGCGCGGAGTCCCGGTGGGGTACCTGATCGCCGGCGGGGTCGCCGCCGCAACCGCCTACGCGGGCGGCGTGGCGACGCCGTGGCTGTGGCTCGTCGGGGTCGCCGTCGCGATGGCGTACCCGATCGCACTGCGGCTGGCCCTGCGACCGATCGGGGTGGCAGCGGTGGCGGCGGCACTCGCTCCGGTGGCCCTCGCCGCCCTGTCGACTCCGCTCGCTGCGGGGGCGACGTCCGCGGTGACAGGACTATACGGCGAGGCCACGCCCGTCATCGCGGTGCTGCTGCAGTGGGTCGCACTGGCGACGCTGGTCGCGGCCGTCGCGCTCCCGGTCGAACGGGCGAGCCGCACCGGGCTGGCGACAGCCGCCGAGGTCCTCGCCGCGATCGGGCTGGCCGGCACCTTCTCGGCGGTGGCGGTGAACCCCGCCGCCCTCTCCGAGAACGCCCTGCTCACCGCGATCGGCGAGCCTGGTCTCGGCATCGCGCGCGGCGCGCTGCTGCTCGCGGGTCTGACGATCGTCGCCTTCGGCCTCACCCGCATCTCCGGGGTGCCCACGATCCTGGCCGCGGCCCTGACGGCGCCCGTCGCCGCCGCGACGGCGTACAACGTGCTCGGCACCCTCGAGCTGCGCTCGACGGACTGGGCGCCGCTCGCCCTCACCGCCGCCGCGGTGGTCGTGCCGCTGGTCTCGGCGGCCACCGTGTTCCGCCGCCGCACCTCCGACGACACGCCACCTGCGCCCATCTCGCAGTGGCCCGCCGACATCGCTCCCGCACCACCGCGACCTCGCCCGGCGGATCGCGTGCTCCGCAGGCTCGCCGCCGATCTCGGCGCGGCCCTCACGGTGCTCGTCGTGGTGTGGCCGGTGACCCCTCTGCTCGTATGGGCCGCACTCGCGATCGTCGCCGTCGGCTTCGCTGGGGCGTCCTTCTCCCGCGGGTGGGTGGGGACGATCGCGGCGGATCCCGCCGACGATCGCTTCGCGACGACGCGTGACGGGATGCCGCTCCTCGACGCCCCGCGCCGCCTGCTGGCGTGGCCGGCGGTCGTCGCTGCGATCGCGGCGTGGTGGACATGGCTCGACGCCGGAACCCCCGACACGTACTACACGGTGGAGTCGTACGTGGTGCCGTCCGCCGTGGTGCTCGTGGTGTTCGCCGCTCTGCTGGTGCGGTTGCGCCGCCGCGTCGAGGCGAGCGTCGCCCTCGCCGGCGGTCTCGCGCTCGGGCTGTGGGCGCCCGCCGTCGAGGGGTGGACCGGGGAGCCGCTGCGGGGTGTGGTCATCGCCCTCGTCGCCGTGGCGGTGTGCCTGGCCCTGTCGTTCACGCCGGTGCGCAGCATCCGTCCCGCCGCTCCTCTCGGAGCCGCCGTCGCGGTGATCGCGATCGGACTGGTCGCCGTCGAGCGCGCGTTCGAAGGGCCCGACTGGCAGGTGCTCTGGCTCGTGCTGCTGGTCGCCGTCGCGTACGCGTCGGGCTGGGGCGCGACCCTCGCTCGGCCGGGCCGTCTGGCGTCCGGGCTCTACGCACTCATCGTGCCCCCGGCTGCCCTCATCGCGGCGATCGTCGCGATCATCCCGCTCGCCGACGAGCCGCGCATCGTCGCCGGGACGATCATCATGCTCGCCGCACTGCACCTCGCCGCCGCGGGGCTGGACCGTCTTCCGCTGACCGGCACGACCCGCTGGATCTCGCTCGCGGGAGCCTTCGCCGTCGGCGCCGCGGGCTGGTTCCTGGGGGCGGCGACCCAGGTCGAGGCGGTGTCGCTCCCCGTCGCCGCGATGTGTCTCATCGGAGCCGTGCTCGGCATGCTCCGGCGTCGACGGGCCGGCGATGTCTGGCCCGGAGCGGAGGGCCCCGCGTGGATCGTGGGTCTGGTGCTCGCCACCGCGCCGAGCCTCCTGGTCGCGGCCGAGCCCCTGCGTGCATGGGCGTACATCGTGCTCACCCTCGCGGCGGCGGCCGGAGTGGCAGCGCTGCGCGAGCCCGCGCGCGAGCTCGCCGCGGCGGCCGCACCGTCGCCGGCGCAGGTCACCGCGCCGCCGGCGGCGGGCGCGGTACCGCCGATCCCGCCCGGACCGTTCGCGACGAACGCCCCGTCCGCGCAGCTCTCCGCCTACGCTCCGCCCGCGGGATCGCCCGTGCAGCCCGTCGCGCCGCCGGCCGTCGCGCCCGACGCAGTCGACGCGCCGTCCGCCCCGCGGACGCCGCGGTTCCTGGACATCTGGTCGCTGCGCACCCCGACGGCGATGCTGCTCGGGTTCGCCGCCGTCCTGATGGGGCTTCGTGGGCTCGTCCCACCGGGCGTCGAGGGCGACGCCGCCGCGGCAATCGTCGCGGGCCTCGGCGTCGTCGCGGTGGCCGTCCTGCTGACGGCGCGCGGAGCGGCGGACGCCGCCGCCCGCGGCGCGGCCGTCCTCGCCGGCGCCGGGACCGCCCTCCTGGTCGCGATGTCGCTCACACGCCCCGAGGCCGACCTCGTGCTCACCACCGTGACCGCCGTCATCGGCGGCGTCCTCGGCGTCGCGGGCGCCTCGGTGCTGGGGCTCCGACGCTGGGCGTCGCTCGGCGGCGTGCTTGCCGTGGGCGGACTCGTGGTCGCAGTGGTCGCGTGCGGCGTGCGGTTCCTCGAGATCGCCCCCGCCGGCGGCCTCGAGCCCGACCTGTGGGCCGTGGCAGGGGCGGGGATCGCGGGCGCCATCGCACTGGCCGCGCTCCGCGCGACGCCGTCGCGCGCGGTCGGCCTCACCGCCGGCGCGGGCTTCGCGGTCGCATCGGTGCTGTTCGCCCTCGCCGAGCTGCAGCTGCTGCTCGTGCAGCAGACGGGCGACGAGCTCCGGACGGCCGCGGTGATGTCGGCGCTGACGGCGGCCACCGTCGTCGGCACGGCCGCACGCGCCCGGCTCGGACTGGCCCTCGTGATCGCCGCGGCGATCGCCGGCGCGGGCTTCGGCATCCTGGCGCTCACGATCGGGGACGTGCGTCCCATCGAACTCGTCACGGTGCCGCCGGCGCTCGGCGGCATCGCGTACGGGGTGCGCACGCTGCGCCGCGAACCGGCGTCGCGCACGTGGCCGACCCTCGGCCCGTGGCTGGCGCTGCTGACCGTGCCGTCGCTGCTGACCGACTTCGCGGGGTCCCCGTCCGGCGTGGCGGCCGAAGCGGGGTGGCTCGGCCAGCCCGAGCTCTGGCGCATCGTCTCGCTCGGCGTCGTCGCGATCGCGATGGTCGTGGTCGGCGCGATCTATCGGCTGCAGGCGCCCCTGCTGCTCGGCTCGGCGGTTCTCGTCGTGCACGGTGTCGCCCAGCTGTGGCCGTGGATCTCCACCACGTACGTCGCGGTGCCGTGGTGGCTGTGGCTCGGCCTGGGCGGCGCGCTGCTCATCTTCATGGCCGCCCGCTACGAGAAGAACATGAAGGCGCTGCGCACGACCGTCGTCGCGGTCACGTCGCTTCGCTGACCTCGCGCGCGCCGCGCCCCCAGCGGAACGGCGACACGGTCGGCTCGCCGGGGATCCAGTAGCGCCACGGGAACACCGCGGTGCCGGCCACGCCTGCGACACCGACACGCGGCCCCGACGCCACCTCGGCGAGCGGGTCGGCGAGCACCTCCAGGCGTGCCACGGCGCCGTGCAGCGGCGCACCGGTGATCGCATCGATGCCGTCGTGCCGCGGATGCCGCAACCCGACCACGTCGCCGAACCGGCCGGGTCCGCGCGCCAGGTCGCGCGGTGTGCGGGCCGCCGGCCGGCGGCGGGTCGCAGCATCCGTCCCCTCGATCACCTGGCCCGCCCGCAACAGCACACCGCCGGCGACCCCCTCGGGACCGCACACGACATTCACGCACGAGTGGATGCCGTGGCTGAGGTACACGTACAGGTGCCCGGGCTCGCCCCACATCGTCGCGTTGCGCGCGGTCTGCCCCATGCGCGCGTGCGAGCCCGGATCGGGCACCGGCCCGGTGCCGCGACCGTGGTACGCCTCGACCTCGGTGAGCCGCACGGCCACCGTCTCGCCCTCGACGACGGTCGTGAGCCGGGCGCCGAGCAGGCGCGGCGCGACGTCGGCGGGAAGACCCTGCAGGTCCGCGCGGGTCGCCGCACGCCACAGGTCCCGCGCCATGGGCAGAGTCTACGTCCGCGCGTCCACGCAACACGTGCGTCGGGCCGCTGCGGCGAGCGCTACTGTTCGCGCATGGGGAAATGGTTCGTGCTCATCCTGCTGAGCGTCTCGCAGTTCATCATGGTGCTCGACAGCACGGTGATGAACGTCTCGATCTCGACCGTCGCGCACGACCTCGGCACCGACATCTCGGGCATGCAGGCCGCCATCACGTTCTACGCGCTGACGATGGCGGCGTTCATGCTCACGGGCGGCAAGCTCGGCGACCGCTGGGGCCGCAGCATGGCCTTCCGCATCGGGTCGGTCGTGTACGGCATCGGCTCGCTGACCACGGCGCTCGCGCCGAACCTGACGGTCCTCATGCTCGGCTGGTCGCTCGTCGAAGGCCTCGGCGCGGTGCTCGTCATCCCCGCGATCGCCGCCCTCGCGGCGATCAACTACACGGGCCGCGAGCGCGTCGTCGCGTTCGCCGTGCTCGGCGCGGTCACCGGCGGCGCCGCGGCCGCCGGCCCGCTCATCGGCGGTCTCGTCACCACCTACTCGTCCTGGCGGTACGTCTTCGTCGCCGAGGCGGTCGTGATGACCCTCGTGCTCATCGTGTCGGGGCGCATCAAGGACGTGCCCGGCGACCGCAAGCTCCGCATCGACCTGCTGAGCGTCGTGCTCTCGGCCCTGGGCCTGGGCCTGCTGGTCTACGGCATCCTGCAGTCCAAGACGTGGGGCTGGTTCCAGCCGCTCGACCCGCCCGTGATCAACGGCCAGCCGTTCGTCCCGCTCGGCATCTCGCCCGTCGCGTACCTCATCCTGCTGTCGCTCGTCGTGCTGTGGCTCTTCGTGAAGCGGCAGCAGCGGCTCGAGCGGACCGGCCGCGTGCCGCTGCTGAAGGTGAGCCTGCTGCGGATCACGGCACTCCGCAGCGGCCTGACGATGTTCATGGCGCAGTACTTCGCGATCGCCGCGCTGTTCTTCGTCGTGCCGGTGTACCTGCAGACGATCCTCGGCTACGACGCCCTGCAGACGGGCCTCAAGATCCTGCCGCTGTCGCTCGGGCTCATCCTGTTCTCGATCCTCGGGTCGCGGCTCTCGACCGTGCGCTCGGCCCAGAACATCGGCCGCATCGGACAGCTCACGCTGGGTCTCGGCGTGCTCGTGGTGTTCCTCGCGGTCCAGCCCGAGCTCGCCGACTTCGCGTTCGCCGCCGGCATGTTCGTGGTCGGCGCGGGCTTCGGCCTGCTCGCCTCGCAGCTCGGCAACGTCAACATGTCGGCCGTCTCGCAGTCCGACACGTCCGAGGTCGGCGGCCTCCAGGGCACGTTCCAGAACCTCGGCTCGTCGTTCGGCACGGCGATCGTCGGCTCGGTGTTCATCCTGCTGCTCACGTCGGGCTTCACCGCGGCGGTGGAGCAGAGCACGACCATCCCGTCCGACATCCAGCAGCAGGTCGTCGCCACCGCCTCGAAGGGGGCGCCGATCATCTCGCAGCAGCAGGCCGAGGACCTGCTGACGGATGCCGGCGCCGACCCCGAGTCCGCCACCGAGATCGCCCAGATCTACGCCGACACGCAGGTCGAGTCGCTGCGGCAGTCGCTGTTCTTCGTGTTCGCCCTCACGGTGCTCGGGCTCATGCTGTCGAGCGGGCTGCCCTCGAAGCTGCCCGTCCCCGCGGCCTCGAAGCCGGAGACGGACGCGGAGGATGCAGCATCCGTTCGCCCTTCCTGAGGGCCCGGGTCCTCGACTGAGGATCTGGGCCGAGATGCGGAGCGAACCGGGGCGAGCGATCCGCATCTCGGCTCTCGCCCTCGATTGAGGAGAGCGAAACGGATGCCTCGTCCTGTACTCAGCGGGGCGGCACCTGGCACCACGAGATCGACGAGCCGTTGAAGCCGGCGACGGGGTCGCCGTCGGCCACCTCGAGGACGCGCGTCTCCGGGCGCTTCGGGAGCGGGTGCTGGTAGGTGTCGTAGGAGTTCGTCACGGCGTCGGGCGCCACGAGCACCGCGAGGTAGCGGGCGCTGGGAGACACGCACACCTGGATGACGGCATCCGTGTCGGCGATCTCGGTGAGCATGGTCGTCGCACCGTCGGCGCCCACGTGGGCGACCGAGGTGCGCCCGGTCGGCACGCCGTCGGCGTCGAGCACCGCCGCCGTGCGGATCGTCGAGCCGTCGGGGAGCGGCGTCACCGACGTCGTCCCGCCGAGGTCGATGTCGGGCGCGACGAGGTCCGCCTCGCTGGCGTCGGTGAGGTCGATCACGGTCGCCCGGTCGACCCGGTCCACGACCGCCTCGCTCGAACCGCGGGCGATGCCCTCGATGGTCATCGCGTCGCCGAGCGCGGTCGGCGCGCCGGCCGAGGCATCCGATCCGGTCAAGAGCAGCGAGCCGTCGAACGACAGGAGGAGGATGCTGTCGGTGTCGGGCACGAACCGCCACTCCGCGACGCGGGGGTCGGCACCTTCGACCTCGATCGCCGTCGGATCGGCGCCGGGGTCGCTGAGCGACGCGGTGTAGAGCCGGCTCTCGCGACCGGAGTCGGCAGTGAGCTCGGCGTCCGAGAACGTGTACCCGATGCGCTCACCGCGATCGGCGGTCTGCAGGTTCGACACGAACCCGTCGCCAGGAAGCGGCAGTTCGTGCGCGTTCTCGCCGTCGAGGTCGGTGACGATGAGCCCGGCCTGGTCGTCGTCGGTGCGCACCGAGACGACGAGGTGCTGGGCCGTCGCGCGGAAGTCCTCGATGTGCGCGTGCCGGAACACGGGCACCGCGTTCTGCCCGGTGAGGTCGGTGCGGTAGATGAGGTCGCCCGAGTTCGTGCCGCGCTGCATGAGGAACACCTCGGCCGCTGGCGTCGTGAAGGTCTGCGTGATCGTCGCGGTCGGTCCGCCGCCGAGCGACGCGACATCGTCGATCGTCACGGTGTACTCGGTGTCGTCCCACAGCGGCAGCGTGAACCGGACGCCGACGCTGCGTCCCGAGGTGTCGACGACGAACGGCGTCTCAGGGGTGATGGTCACCTGCGACGGGTCGACCTCGGCGAGCGACTGCGTCGTGGTCACGATGAGACGGGCGCCGGATGCTGCGGCCGCCGCCTCCGGATCGACGTACGCGTCGGTCACCCGAGGCCCCTGCGCGACGCTCGCGGCGGCGCCGGCGAGTCCGAGCACGGCGAGGACGCCCACGACGATCGCGAAGGCGCCGACGAACGCGCGGCCCCGACGACGCCGGGACCGCGAACGACGTGACGACCCGTCAGTACTCATACGGGTCCTCGGGCTCGCCGATCTCCTCGACCGCGGCGGCGTCGACCACGAGCTGCCCGTCCGACGAGGAGCGCACGGTTCCGGTGATCGTGACCCACTGCCCGGTGTCGGGCGCGCTCGCGCCGCTCACGACGGGCAGGCTCGCGGGCTGCGCGTCGATGACGCAGTGCGTGATGACGAGACGCGTGAGATCGAACGCGCCGTCCTCGCCCGGCGTCACGAAGCCGGTGAGCTCGACGGTCTCGCCGTCGAAGGCGTCGGGATTGGTCGCCGTCGCGAACACCGTCGCCCACTCGCCGACGCCGAACGAGGCGGTGTCACCGGTCGAGGCGAGCTGGATCGTGTCGGCCCCGCCGAACAGCGGCGTGGCCCCGACGTCGCGCGACATCGCGAGCTCGGCGCTGAGCGAGGCCGGCGGCAGGACGAGCGTGAGCACGACGACCCCGGATGCCGCCACCCCGCCGGCGACGGTGGCCGCGACGGCGAGCGGGTGCGAGGTGTGGTAGGCGTGGTCCTGCTCCGGCTCTTCGCCATGGTCGTGGCCGTGGTCGGCCTCGGCGCCCAGCGGGAGGGCGAACGAGGCCACCGCGCCGATCAGCACGAACACCGACATCGACACCGCGAACCACGTCGAGTCCGGGTTGATGTAGAGGCCCAGCCGCCCGGTCACCGCGAGGGAGATCGTGAAGACGGCGAGGGCCGCGGCCAGCCCGACCCCGAGCCACCGCGTGCCGACGAAGCCTGTCCTACGCAAGGAGGTTCACCGCCGTCCCGATCGCGAAAGCCGACAGCACGACCACCACGACGATGCCGCCGAGCGTGCGCCACGTGAACGTCGTGCGCATCAGCGCGAGCATCTTGACGTCGACGAGCGGCCCGACCAGCAGGAACGCGACGATCGAGCCGGGCGTGAACGTCGAGGCGAACGACAGCGCGAAGAACGCGTCGACGTTCGAGCAGATCGACACCACCATCGCGAGCGCCATCATCGCGACGATCGACAGGGCGGGATTCGCGCCGATCGCGAGCAGCGCCTCGCGGGGGATGAGCACCTGCACCGCGCCCGCGAGAGCCGAGCCGATGACGAGCGCCGGCATCACCGCGCGCAGCTCGATCACGAACTGCGCGAGCGTGCGCCGCCACTTGCCGCCCGGCTCGTGCACGACGAGCTCGCACGTGTCGCGGAAGCGATCGGTCAGCAGGGCGTCGGGGGACGGATGCCGCGAATACAGCCATCCGATGAGGTTCGCGATCGCGTACCCGCCGAGGAGGCGGGCGACGAGGATGCCGTCGCTGAAGCCGAACGCCTGGTGGGTCGTGATGATGACGATGGGGTTCACGATCGGCGCGGCGATGAGGAACGTGAGCGTCTCGGGCACCGAGAATCCGCGCATGAGGAGGCCGCGCGCGAACGGCACGTTGCCGCACTCGCACACCGGCACGATCATGCCGAGGAGCGACAGCACTGCGCGTCTCGCCCACCCTCGCCGCGGCATCCATCGCTCGATGACGCCCGGTGGCACCCACACCTGCACGACGATCGACAGCACGACGCCGAGCGCCACGAACGGCAGCGACTCGATGAGCACGCTGATCGCGAGGGTCAGGCCGTCCTGGGCGCGAGTCGGGAGCGACGCCGGGAACAGCGTCGGCGCGAGCCAGTCGATGAGGAAGAGACCGGCGACGACCGCGACGCCCACACCGAGCCACAGCAGGGTGCGAGCCTGCGCGGACGGCTCGAGCCGCGCGGTCGCCGGAGCGTCGCGGCGCTTCGGCGTACCCCGGCGGACGGCGGGGTCAGTTCGCGTCACGGGCGGCATCCCGGGCGGCGGCGCAGTTCGCGCAGAGCCCGAAGATGTCGACGACGTGTTCTGCGTCGCGGAATCCGTGGCGCTCGGCGGTGCGCTTGGCCCACTGCTCGACGTCCGTCGCCTCGATCTCGACGGTCAGTCCGCAGGAGCGGCAGATCAGATGGTGGTGGTGGCCGGTGCTGGAGCAGGCGCGGTAGAGCGCCTCGCCCTCGGGGCTCTGCAGCGAATCGGCCTCGCCCTGGGCGGCGAGCCCCGCGAGTGCGCGGTACACGGTCGCCAGCCCGATGCCGGTGTTCTCGTCGCGGAGGGTGGCGTGCAGCGACTGCGCACTGACGAATCCGCGGGCGTCCGACAGCGCTTCGCGCACGCGTTCGCGCTGCCACGTGTTGCGCTGGGCCATGGTGGGGAGTCTACCGAGGGGTCCTGTGCGTCGCCCGGGCGCGGGTCAGGCCGCAACCCTCGTGACGCGGTCGCGGCGGGCGCCGACGACGCGGCAGACGACGTAGATCAGGAACGAGATCGTCGTGATGTACGGACTCACGGGAAGGGTGCCCATGATCGCGAGCAGGATGCCGCCCACCGCCGACACGAACCCGAACAGCGCCGACAGCAGCGGCACCGACAGCGGGCCCGACACGATGCGCATCGCGGCGGCGGCGGGGGTGACGAGGAGGGCCATCACGAGCAGCGCGCCGATGATGTGCACGGCGACCGCGACGATGAGCCCGAGCAGGAGCATGAACCCGAGCGAGACCGCGGTGGTGGGCACGCCGCGCGCGGCGGCGGACTGCGGGTCGAGCGAGTCGAACCGCAGCGGGCGCCAGATGAGCAGCAGACCGAGGAGCACGACCGCCCCGATGCCGATCAGCCAGCCGAGCTGGCCCGTCTGCACCGACACGATCTGGCCGGTGAGCAGGCTGAACCGGTTGGCGCTGCGGCCGTCGTAGAGCGACAGGAACAGGATGCCGAGACCCAGCCCGAACGGCATCAGCACGCCGATGATCGAGTTGCGGTCGCGGGCCTTCGCCCCAAGCACGCCGATGATCGCGGCGGCGATGAGCGAACCGACGATGGACCCGGTGACGACGTCCCACCCGATGAGGAGCGCCGCCGCGGCGCCCGCGAACGACAGCTCGCTGATGCCGTGCACCGCGAAGGCCATGTCGCGCTGCATGACGAAGACGCCGACGAGCCCGCCCACGAGCCCGAGGACCGCGCCCGCCCACACCGAGTTCGACACGAGCGCGAGGATCTCGCCGTAATAGGGCAGCCCGCCGAACATCGCGTCGGCGATGTCGTTCCAGTTCATTCGTGCGCCCCGTGGTCGTGATGGTGATGGGATGCCTCGGCATCGGGCGCGCCGACCACCACGAGCCGGTCGCCAGCACGCAGCACGAAGACGTGCGCGCCGTACAGCGCCGTGAGCACGTCCGAGCGGAGCACCTCCTGCGGCGTGCCGAGGGTGAACCGCCCGTTCGCGATGTACAGGATGCGGTCGACCTTGCCCAGGAGCGGGTTGATGTCGTGCGTGACGAGCAGGACCGCGGCATCCTTCTCGCGCCGATGCGCGTCGATGAGCCGGATCACCGCCTGCTGGTTCGCGAGGTCGAGGCTCGTGAGCGGCTCGTCGCAGAGGAGCAGGCGTGGGTCGTCCGCGAGCGCCTGCCCGGCACGAAGGCGCTGCTGCTCGCCGCCCGACAGCAGGCCGACGGGGCGGTCGGCGAACTCGCGGGCGCCGACCGCGTCGATGAGGGCGTCGACGCGGGCGCGATCGCCGCGGCGCGGGATCGGGAAGCCGAAGCGGTGGCCGTCGACGCCGAGCGTCACGAGGTCGCGGCCCCGCAGGGAGGTGTCGCGGGGCAGCGGTCGCGCCTGGGGGATGTACCCGATGCTGCGGCTGCCCTTGTGTGCCACAGGCGCGCCCTCGACGGTGATCTCGCCGTTCGAGAGCGGCTCGAGGCCGAGGATCGCGCGGAGCAGCGTCGTCTTGCCGGAGCCGCTCGGCCCGAGCACGGCGACGAGCTCGCCAGCGTGCACATCGAGGTCGAGACCCGCCCACAGCTCCCGGTCGCCGCGCGGGAGCGCGGCGTCCCGGATGCTGAGGATGACGGGGCGAGAGCCCGCGGCGGCCGGCGTCACGCGTCCAGCGCTGCGCTCAGCGCCTCGATGTTCGCCTGCATCCACGAGACGTAAGTCTCCCCCTCCGGAAGCGTTTCCGAAAATGCGATCACCGGGATGCCGAGTCCGTCGGCCTCGTCGACGATCTCCTGCGTCTCCGCGCCGCCGGTCTGCGTGTTGGTGATGACCACGCGCACGTCGCCGCCCTTCACGAGCGCGAGGGATTCGAGCAGGGTCGCGGGCGCGACATCCTGTCCCTCTTCGACGGCTTCGCTGAACTTCTCGGGCGTCGCGTTCTCGAGTCCGGCCGCCTGGATGAGGTACACCGGCACGGGCTCGGTCACGAAGACCTTGTCGCCCTCGTGCGCCGCCGCGATCTCGTCGAGGGACGCCTCGAGTCCGTCGATCTCGCTGTAGAACGCCTCGGCGTTCGCGGTGAAGGTCTCGGCGTTCTCGGGGCTGAGCTCGCCGAGCTCGGTCGCGATGGCCTCCGCGACATGCGCGATCGTGTGCGGGTCGTACCAGACGTGCTCGTTGAAGCCCTCGACGTGCTCGTGGTCGCCGTGGTCGTGGGCGTGGTCCTCGGCGCCGTCGCCGCTCTCCTCGTCGTGACCGCCGTTCTCCTCGTCGTGACCGCCGTTCTCGGGCCAGTCGTGCGAGTACTCGACGGCGGTGACAACCGGCGCCTCGGTGCCGCTGGACTCGATGAGCGCGTCGATGAACGCGTCGTAGCCGCCGCCGTTCTCGATCACGAGATCGGCCTTCGACACGGCGAGCTGGTCGCGCGCGCTCGGCTCGAACGAGTGCGGGTCCTGCGACTCGTTCGTCACGATCGACGTGACGTCGACGAGGTCACCCCCGATCTCCTGCGCGATCTGCCCGTACACGTTGGTGGATGCGACGACCGCGATCTTCCCGTCGCTCGTCTCGTCACCGGCGGCCGTTCCCGCGCATCCGGCGAGGACGAGGGCGGATGCTGCCGCCAGGCCGAGCACGGGCAGGGAACGTCGCACGAAGGTCATGCTTCGACCCTATCGCTAATGAGAATCGTTCTCAAATCCCTTCCCCGAAGCCGCCTGCCGTCGATCTTCCGATTCACGCGGCAGTCGCAGCCCTGCGAAACCCGTTCCTCAGTTGAGGACCGTTGCCGAGTTGCGGAGCCCGCGGCCTCGATCGCTCCGCATTCCGGCTCAGGTCCTCAGATGAGGAGCGGATGCTGCGGCCCAGGGCCCGAGGAACAACGCGCCGCCCGCGCGAGCTCGGCGGCACATCAGCACGGGCTCCTCAATCGAGGAGCATTGCCGAGATGAGGAGCCATGCGGCTCGATCGCTCCGCATCCCAGCTCAGGTCCTCAGATGAGGAGCGGATGCTGCGGCCCAGGCCCCGAGGAACGACGAAGCGCCGCCCGGCACAGAGCCGCGGCGGCGCTTCGGTCACACAAGACCTCAGTCGAGGAGCAGCGCGGGCTCCTCGAGGATCGACGCCACGTCGGCGATGAAGCGCGACATGCCGTCGCCGTCGACCACGCGGTGGTCGAACGAGCCGGCGACGGTCGTGACCCAGCGGGGACGCACCTCGCCGTCGACGACCCACGGCTTTTGGCGGATGGTGCCGAGCGCCACGATCCCGGCCTCGCCGGGGTTGATGATCGGGGTGCCCGCATCCATGCCGAAGACGCCGATGTTCGTGATGGTGATCGTGCCGCCGTGCTGGTCGGCCGGGGTCGTCTTGCCCTCGCGCGCCGTGAGCGTCAGCTTCTCGAGCGCACGGGCGAGCTCGCGCATCGACAGGTCCTGCGCGTCCTTGATGTTGGGCACGAGCAGGCCGCGCGGGGTCGCGGCGGCGATGCCGAGGTTCACGTAGCGGCGCACACGGATCTCGGCGCCGTTCTCGGCATCCACCCACGCCGCGTTCACCATCGGGGTGCGCCGGGCCGCCCAGATGACGGCGCGCGCCATGATCAGCAGCGGCGAGACCTTGATGTCGGCGAAGTCGGGCGACGTCTTCAGGCGCTTGACGAGCTCCATCGTGCGGCTGGCGTCGACGTCCGTCCACACCGAGACGTGCGGCGCGGAGTACGCCGACTGCACCATCGCCGACGACGTGGCCTTGCGCACGCCTCGCACCGCAATGGTCTCCTCGCGGCCGGCCGCGTCGGGCGCGGGCGTCGACGGTGCGACGGTTGCGGGACCCGGCGCGGGCGCGGGCGCCGAGACCGGGATGGTCTCCTCGCGCACGTCGCCCCACTCGGGCGTCTCGATGTTGCGGAAGACGCTGGCCTGCGACGCGTGTCGCACGACGTCCTCGCGGGTCACCTCGCCGGCGGGGCCGCTGGGCGCGACGGCCGAGAGCTCGACGCCGAGGTCGCGCGCGAGCTTGCGGATCGGGGGCTTCGCGATGACGCCGACGGATGCTGCGACCCGCTCCTCGGCCGGAACCGCGGGCTTGCGCCGCCGCGACTGGACGTGTCCGCCCGTGCCGTAGCCGACGAGCACCGCACCCTCGCCGGCGGCCTCGGCGGGCTCGCCGTGCTCGGACTGCCCGACGGTGGCCGGGGGCGCAGCATCCGTCGCCGAAGCGATCGTGATGATCGCGGCGCCGACGTTCACGGTCGTTCCCTCGGCCGCGAGCAGCTCGCCCACGGTGCCGGCGAACGGCGAGGGCAGCTCGACGAGCGACTTCGCGGTCTCGATCTCGACGAGGACGTCGTTGACGGCGACGCTGTCACCAGGGCCGACGCGCCACTGGACGATCTCGGCCTCGGTGAGGCCTTCACCGACATCGGGGAGGACGAACGTCTGGGTGCTCATGCGGAGCTCCTTTCGATCCCGCCCTTTTCGCGAGAGTACAGCTGGTCGCCGAGAGGTGGGGAAGCAACCCGCATCTCGGCCACCAGGTGTTCTCTCGCGGTCAAAGGGTGGAGGTCAGTAGGCGAGGGACCGGTCGACGGCCTCGAGAATGCGGTCGGCGTCGGGGAGATACGACCCCTCGAGCTTGGCCGGGGGGAACGGAGTGTCGAAGCCCGACACGCGCAGCACGGGGGCCTCGAGCGCGTAGAAGGCGCGCTCCATGACGGTCGCGGCGACCTCGGAGCCGAGCGAGGTGAAGCCCGGCGCCTCCTGCGCGTAGACCATGCGGCCGGTGCGGCGGACGGAGTCGAGGATGGGCCCGTAGTCGACCGGCGAGAGCGAGCGGAGGTCGATGACCTCGATGCTGGTGCCCTCGGCCTCGGCGAGCACGGCGGCCTGCAGCATCGTCGTCACCATCGCGCCGTGGCCGACGAGGGTGATGTCGGTGCCGCGACGGACCACGCGGGACGCGTGCAGCGGCAGGGCGCGCGCCGAGGTGTCGACCTCGCCCTTCTGCCAGTACTTGCTCTTCGGCTCGAGGAAGATCACCGGGTCGGGCGAGGAGATGGCGTCCTGGATCATCCAGTAGCCGTCGTTCGGCGTGGACGGGCTCACGACCCGGAGGCCGGCCGTGTGCGTGAAGTACGCCTCGGGGCTCTCCTGGTGGTGCTCGACGGCGCCGATGTGCCCGCCGTACGGGATGCGGATGACGACGGGCATCTGCAGCGCGCCCTCGTGGCGGTTCGTGAGCTTGGCGAGCTGCGTCGTGATCTGGTCGAACGCCGGGAAGACGAACCCGTCGAACTGGATCTCGACGACGGGGCGGAAGCCGACCATCGCGAGTCCGATCGCGGTGCCGACGAGCCCCGACTCCGCGAGCGGGGTGTCGAGCACGCGCTGCTCGCCGAACTCGGCCTGCAGGCCCTCGGTCACGCGGAAGACGCCGCCGAGCTTGCCGATGTCCTCGCCCATGAGCAGTACCCGGTCGCTGCCGGCGAGCGCCGCGCGAAGTCCGGCGTTGATCGCCCGGCTGAACGGCATGATCTGCACCGTGGGCGTTGCGGCCTCCGCGGCTGCCGCAGCCTCCACCGCCGGTCCCTGAGCCTGTCGAAGGGTCACGCTGCGCCTCCTTCGAAGGATGCCTCGTAGTCGGCGAGCCACTGCCGCTGCTCGTCGATCAGCGGGTGCTGCTCGGAGTACACGTGCGCGAACATGTCGTCGCGCTCGAGCCCGCCCAGAGCGTTGGTGCGGGTGCGGACGTCGTCGGCGAGCGCCTGCGACTCGGCCTCGACGTCGGCGAAGAACGCCTCCGAGGCACCGCGCCCGATGAGGAACGCCTTCATCCGCGCGATCGGGTCGCGGCGGCGCCACGACTCCTCCTCGTCGGAGGTGCGGTACTTGGTGGGGTCGTCGCTCGTGGTGTGCGCGCCGAGGCGGTAGGTCATAGCCTCGATCGCCTGCGGTCCGCCGCCGGCGCGCGCCTCGTCGAGTGCGGTGCGCGTCACGGCCCAGCTCGCGAGCACGTCGTTGCCGTCGATCAGCGTGCTCGGCATGCCGTAGCCCTCGCCGCGCTTGTACAGCGGCGAGCGCGACTGCGTCGCGACGGGCACCGAGATCGCCCACTGGTTGTTCTGCAGGAAGAACACCTCGGGCGTGCGGTAGCTGTTCGCGAAGACCATCGCCTCGTGCACGTCGCCCTGGCTGGAGGCGCCGTCGCCGTAGTAGACGATGACGGCCTCGTCGCGGTCGAGGTCGCCGGTGCCGCAGCGGCCGTCGAAGACGAGACCCATCCCGAAGCCCGTGGCGTGCAGCGTCTGCGACCCGAGCACGAGCGTGTAGATGTGCGTGTTGCCGTTCTTCGGGTCGGTCGGGTCCCACCCGCCGTGCGTCAATCCGCGCATCACGCGGATGATGTCGATCGGGTCGACGCCGCGGATCTTCGTGACCACGTGCTCGCGGTACGACGGGAAGAGGTGGTCCTGTGCGCGCGCGGCGCGGGCCGAGCCCACCTGCGCGGCCTCCTGTCCGTAGCTCGGCGGCCAGAGGGCCAGCTGCCCCTGCCGCTGGAGGTTCGTCGCCTGCACGTCGAACGCGCGGATGACGGCCATATCGCGGTAGAAGGTCTCGAGGTCGGCATCGCCGAGACTCTCGACGGCCTCCCGATACGGTTCGGCGGCAGGGCTCGGCGCGAACGTTCCGTCCGCCTCCAGGAACCGCACCAGGGCGTGATCGTCGACCGGGATCATGAATTCACGCTATCTCTCCGTGCATGCGCGATTCTGCATGCGTTCGACAACGGTTGTTGAGATCCACCGCACGCGATCGACAACCGCACCGGCAGTCATCCCTCGCCGCGGGCGGCGACCGTCGCCGCGATCCGCAGCACCTGCTCGACGGATTCCTCCTCGCCGACCGAGATCCGGATGCCGTCCCCGGCGAACGGCCGCACGATCAGTCCGGCCTCCTCGAAGGTCGCCGCGAACGCCATCGTGTCGTCGCCGGTGGGCAGCCACACGAAGTTGCCCTGCGCGACGGGGACGTCCCACCCGGCCTCTCGGAGGCCCGCCGCCAGCCGGTCGCGACGATCGGCGATCACGTGGACGCGCTCGAGCAGCTCGTCCTCGGCGTCGAGGCTCGCGAGCGCGGCCTCCTCGCCGTGGGCGGTCACCGACAGCGGGATCGCGGTGCTGCGGGCGGCGTCCAGCACGCGAGGGTGTCCGATCGCGTACCCGACGCGGAGCGCGGCGAGACCGTACGCCTTCGAGAACGTGCGGAGCACGACGACGTTGGGCCGGTCCGACCCGCCGAGCACGCGCAGCCCGTCGACCGACTCGGGGTCGGTGACGAACTCGGCGTAGGCCTCGTCGAGGATGACGAGCACGTCGGACGGCACCTTGTCGACGAAGGCGTCGAACTCGGCCTGCGTGACGATCGGGCCGGTGGGGTTGTTGGGGCTGCACACGATGATCGCGCGGGTGCGGTCGGTGATCGCCGCCGCCATGGCGTCGAGATCATGGCGGGCGCCCTCGGCGAGCGGCACCTGCACGGCGGTGGCACCGGCGACGACGGCGAGCCAGGGATACGCCTCGAACGAGCGCCAGGCGTACATGACCTCGTCGCCGGGGCCCGACGTCGCCAGCACGAGCTGGGCGAGGATGGAGACGCTGCCGGCACCGATGTGGACGGAGTCGGCGCCGACGCCGAACCGCTCGGCCAGCCGCTCGCGCAGCCGTGCGGCCGTCGCATCCGGGTATCTGTTGAGCGCCGACGCGTTCCGAACCCGCTCGAGCACTCCGGGCAGCGGGTCGAACGGGTTCTCGTTGCTCGACAGCTTGAACGCGTCCGCACCGGCCTGCCGGCCCTGCTTGTACGGCGGCAGGGCGGCGACCTCGGGGCGCACGCGGACGGGGATCTCGGGAGCGTCGGTCACGCCCCGAGTCTACGAGCGGGGGATCAGATGCGCCTCCTGTCCCCGGCCCCGCAGGGCACGGTGTGGCTCCTATCGGTCGCGGGCGCGGGCGTGGAAGACTGGCGGACTATGGGCTTCCTCATCCGCGTGGTCATCAACGCCTTCGCGATCTGGGTCGTCACCCTGATCCCGGCGCTCCAGGTCTCGGTCATCCCGTTCCCGCCCGGCGAGACGCTCCAGCTGATCCTGACGCTGCTGATCGTCGCCGCGATCTTCGCGCTCGTGAACACGATCATCGGCACCGTCATCAAGGTGCTGGCGTTCCCGCTCTACATCCTGACGCTGGGCCTCATCGGCCTCCTCATCAACGCGTTCCTGCTGTGGCTCACCGCGTGGTTCACGAGCTTCTGGAACTGGGGCCTGCGGGTCGAGGACTTCTGGTGGGGCGTCGTCGCGGCGATCATCATCACCCTCATCAACTGGGTCGTCGGCATCATCATCCGCCCGCGCAAGGACTGACTCACCCCGCACCGCGGGTCGCCGCGTACTCGGTCACCTCGACCGATTCGGCGCGCGCGAGCTCGGCGAAGACGCCGCGCAACGCGTCGACCCGCGGGTCGGTCGAGGCATCCACCAGGGCCGCCGTCTCGGCGTAGGCGTTGAGCCGATGCGCGGGCAGCCGGGGCTCGTCGGTGCCGACGTCGGGATCGAAGACCCGCTCCGCGACGAAGCTCCCGGGCGCGCCGACCGCGGCGGCGTGACCGCCGCCCGCGAGGCCGGCGACCGGGTCGTCGGTGTGCCGCAGCGTCACGCTGAGGGTGCCCGATCCGACGTCGGTGTCGACGGGCGACCCGATCGAGACCAGCGTCTGCGTGTCGTAGCCGCCCTCCAGCGCCAGGTGCCCGGCGATCATGGCCCCCTGCGAGAACCCGAAAAGGTGCACGGCGTCGCCCGGCTGCACGCCCGCCTGGGCGAGCGCCGCCTGGGTGGCCGTGTACGAGTCCGACCTCTGCCCCGCGTACAGCTCCACGTTGGAGGCGTTGTCCCAGGGTTCCTCGCCTCCGACGTCGAACGACTGCATGCCGGCGAGGTACACGGCGTACTGCCGCGATCCGTCGGGCATCGTGTACCGCTCGACGCGCACTCGCGAGTCACCGGCCCCCGGCATCCGTTCCGTCACGGCGGCCAGGCTCTGCGGCGCCACCGATGCGGGCGACCGCGACGGCGGGGACGCGGCGATGCCGGCCGAGGTCGCGCCCGCCGGCGGGCCTGCTGCGACCGGGGTCACCGTGACCGGCCCCGCCGTGCCCGAGAGCCGCGCGTCGCGGGACACCAGGCCGGCGCCCGAGAGCCCCACGACCGCCGCGCCGCCCAGGGTGAGCAGCCCCGCCGCACCGCCGACAACGACCGAACCGGGGTCGCTGACCTCGCCACCCGCTGCGACGCCCCACTGCGTGGCCTGGCGGACGAGCTCGGACGGCCACATAACGGCGCGCTCGAACTGCGCTCCGAGGGCCATGCGCCACGCGTCGGGGTGCGCGTCGACGAGAGCGGTCATGCGGGCGTCGAGGCGCTGCGCACGGTCGGTGTCGCCGGCGAGCGCGGCGGCGCGGTGCGCCGCCTCGATCTCCACCATCTCGTACGCCCAGCCGGCCTGCCTCAGTGCCGCGGCGATCTCGTCGGCCTCGACCTCCACCGCGTCGAGCTTCGCGGCGAGGACGGATGCTGCGGCCCGCGCATCTGCGGTGTACTCGGGGTGCGCCCCCAGCTCGGCGCGGAGCGCGCGCAGTCGCCGGCCGATCGAGGTGAGCTCCTCCCGCGAGGTGTCGAAGCGGACCGCCGCTGCCGAGAGCGTCGCGGTGTCGACGGCGACGGCGCCCCCGCCGCGGATCTGCAGGCCGTCGTCGACGCGCGGCCAGTGCTCGGCGAGGAGGCCGATGGCGCCCTCGTTCGGGCCGAGGCGCCCCACCTCGGGCGCCAGCTCGGGATCGAGGAGGTTCGGGCCGGGCTTCGTGTCGCTCATCGCGCCGCCCCCGGGAAGAGGCCGGGGAAGGAGCCCGCGAACGCGGCGCGGTCCCGTGCCCGGGAGACGTCGTACCGGGCCGTCTCGGCCAGGCACGCGAGGCCGGACACGTCGCCCGCCCACGACGTCGCCCGATCGTGGAACGCGGTGGCGGCCTTCGCCTGCCAGTCGACGGCGTCGGCGAGCCCGCGGGCGACGAACGCGGCATCGGCGATCCGGTCGATGATCCGCGCGAGCTCGCGCGCGACCTGGGCGAGATGGTGAGAAGCCGCATCGGCGGCCGGTTCAAGCAGTGTCACCCGTCGATCGTCGCGGGGAGCGACCTTCCCGTGGCCGCGCGAGCGACGATCTGTTCACGGCGCAGCGCCCCACCCCGGATGTGGAGGAGGGGCGCCGCTCCTTTCAGAGCGACGCCCCTCCGGGCGGAGCGATCGCGGGCTACTTGCCCACGACCACCTCGACCGTGTCGGTCGCGGTGTTGCCCGCGGCATCCGTCGCCGTCCAGGTGAAGCGGTAGACGGCGCCCTTCGCGGCCTTGACCGTGAACGTGTCGTCGTCGACCTGGGTCCACGACGCCTTCGCGCCCGAGACGCTCACGTCGGTGAGTTCGACGGTCACGTCGCCGCGGTCATCGGCCGCGTCGATCGTGAACTCCACCGTGCGCATCTTGTTGTTCGGCGGCCAGATCAGCTCCGGGTCGGCCGTCACATCGATGGTCGGATCCGTCGTGTCGGGCGGCGTCAGGTCGAGCCCGACGATCACCGGGTCGTGGTCGCTCGAACGGTAGGCGTCCGGCGCATACAGCGCGTCCTGGGCCGGGAGCTTGAACGACATGTCGTAGTCGATCAGGCTCGGCTCGTCGGAGTTGATGTGCCACGACGAGACTCCCGACACGTCCGCGGTGAGCGCGGGCTGCGCGAGCGCGTAGTCGAGGTAGCCCAGCTGGCCGTCGAAGATGTACGAGTACGCGTGCTCGCCGTTGAACTGCTTCTCGAGGTCGGTGAAGCCGCCCGCGACGAACGCGTCGATCGAATCCTCGTGGTCGTACGAGTTCAGGTCGCCGATGACGATCGCACGACCGTCAGGAGCCACCGTCTCGTTGAGCCACTTCGTGAGCGCCGTGGCGGCCGCCGTGCGCGACGCGCTGCAGTTGCCCTGGCCGTCACCGAGGTCGGGGCTCTCGGAGCATGCCGAGCCCTTCGACTTCAGGTGGTTGACCGACACCACGAACTCCTCGCCCGTCTCGGTCGACGCGAACCGCTGCGTGACCGCGGGGCGGTGCCGCGCGTCCGACCAGGTCGGGTCGACCGCGCTCGTCATCAGCTGGTACGCCCCGACGGGGGTCACCGTCGACGGCTTGTAGATGACCGCCGTGGTGATCGCGTCCGTGCCGATCACGCCGGTGATCACCGGCACGTAGGTGCCCGGACCCACCTTCGTGTTCAGCGCGTCGGCCAGCGCCTGGACCGCGGTGCCGTTGTTCTCGATCTCGAGGAGGCCGAACACGTCGGCGTCGATCGCGGCGAGCGCAGCGACGATCTTGTCCTGCTGGCGCTGGAACTCCTCGGCCGTGTCCGCACCTCGGTAGTAGTCGTCGTCGTTCGAGTTGGTCGGCGTCGGATCGATCGAGGTGAAGTAGTTCAGCACGTTGAAGCTCGAGATCTTCAGGTCGCCGCCCACGTCGGGCACGCCGGTCCGCGCGTTGGCGACGGTGAAGTCGGCACCCTCGGTCGGCTGGACCCCCCACGTGTCGAAGCGGTAGTCCAGGATGCCGGTGGCGTTCTGGACGAGGTCGCCGCTGCGGAACGAGTGGTCGAGCGTGAAGACCGCGCCGTCCGGGTGGATGGCCGGGTCGGGGTTCTGGCTGCCGCGGCCATCGTCCAGCGTGATGCTGTTCTCGAGGTTGGCGGCGGCGAGCGCGTTGGCCGCAGCCCCCGGCTCGACGACCGCGGTCGGCGTGTCGAGGCGGCCGTTGGTGAGGGTGATCGTGCCGAAGCGGCCGTATTCGAACGTCTCGCCGATCGCGAGGTTCTGCGGCAGCGTCACGTACATGCCCTCGAGCGCCTCGCGCTGCGCGTTCGTCGCCGGGAGGGTGAGCGGCGTCGCCGTCGGCAGCGCCTGGTCGGTCGCGCACACCTCGACGTCGGCGGCCACGACCTGCGTGAGGCCGAAGAACTCCGCGACCTCGCCGGCGACGCTGACGCTGTCGCCCACGTCCACCGGCGCGCCGCCCGGCGCGTACACGAAGATGCCGTCGGAGGTCGCGGCGTTGCCGTCACCCGCGTCCTGCACGTAGTACCCGTCGAATCCGCCGGTCTGGAAGTCGCCCACGACGACGCCCTCGATCAGCACGTCCTGCCCCTGGATCGGCGACGCCGCACCGGAGCCCTGGACGGAGCCGATCGTCACGGGGGTCGCTGCGCAGTCCGCCACGGGCCCGGGATCGGGGTCGGGAGGAGTCAGGTGCCAGCCGAGGCCGTCGAACGTGTCGTTGGCGAAGCCGGTCCATTCGACGGCGGGATCGAACGCGTCCGAGCCGTTCGTGTCGCCCTGCACGATGTTCGCGTTGCGGCGCAGCGTGTTGTCCATCGTCGACGCGAGCCCGGTGCCCCACTGGGAACCGGGGTCGACACCGATCTGACCGATGACGTCGACGATCTCGGTGCCCTTGACCAGGGCGACGGCGTCATTGCCGTTGAAGAGCCCGAGGTTCGCCGACTGGTCGGCCTGAGCCAGGATGGCCGCGTTGGCGAGCGCGTGGGAGAACACGAAGACATCCCCGCCGGCGACCGTGCCGGTCAGGTTGATCGTCAGGCTGACGGTGGCGCTTCCGTTGGAGTACTGCTGCAGCTTGTATCCCGCGGCGGCGAGGTCGACCGCCGTCGTGCCGGGGTTGTAGACCTCGATGGCCTTGTTGTTCGACGAGCCTTCGACGTACTCGCTGATGAACAGATCACCGGATGCTGCGGCCGCGGGCGCAGCGAATGCCACGACTCCTCCGGCGGCGAGCGCCGCGGCTGCGATCGCAGCGGCGATGGGACGGGGTGCTGGGGACACGAAACCTCCACAGGATGACGGCGGTCTGTGGACCGCGTGGGGAAGGACAGCCTGGTCGCCGCCCATTCGTCACAAGCTAGGGGAGCAGCATCCGTCATCGAAAGACCCTGAGAGGAGAACTCCTTAACGTTCGGTGTCTGCTCGGTCCAGAATGGAACTCATGACCGCGACCGACGCGACGCCCTTCCGCGTCGTGTTCGTGTGCACGGGGAACATCTGCCGCTCGCCGATGGCGGAGGTGGTGTTCCGGGGATTCGCGGATGCCTCGGGCCTCGGTTCCCGCGTCGCCTCGACGAGCGCCGGGACCGGCGACTGGCACGTCGGCGAGCAGGCCGACCTCCGCACGATCGAGGCGCTGGAGCGCGCCGGCTACGACGGTTCGCACCACCGCGCGCGGCAGTTCACGCACTCGGACTTCGCGCGCAGCGACCTCGTGGTGGCGCTCGATCGCAGCCACGAGCGGATCCTGCGCGGCTGGGCCCGCACCGAGGGCGACGCCGACAAGATCGCCCTGCTGCTGGCGTTCGATCCCTCGGCCCGCACCCTCGACGTCCCCGACCCGTACTACGCGGGCCCCGGAATGTTCGACGAGGTGCTCGGTATGATCGAGAGCGCGAGCCGGGCGCTCTTCCGGCAACTCGAACCCGCCATCCGCCCGGTGTGAAGACACCGGATCGACGGTCGTCTTCGGCGATACCGACGGGAGCCCCCATGACTTCTCTGCCTCCTCAGCCGCTCAGTCCCCTCGACGGGCGCTACCGCCCCGCCGTGAGCGAGCTCGGCGAGTACCTCTCGGAGGCGGGCCTGAACCGCGCCCGCGTCGAGGTCGAGGTGGAGTGGCTCATCGCCCTCACGGATCGCTCGCTGTTCGGCACGTCGCCGCTCGCCGACGCCGACAAGGAGCGCCTGCGGGCGCTCTACCTCGAGTTCGGGCAGGCCGAGATCGACTGGCTCGCCGAGAAGGAGTCGGTGACCCGGCACGACGTCAAGGCCGTCGAGTACCTGGTGCGCGACCGCCTCTCGGCGCTCGGCCTCGACGCCATCGCCGAGCTCACGCACTTCGCGTGCACCAGCGAGGACATCAACTCCACGTCGTACGCCCTCACCGTGCAGCGCGCGGTGCAGCGCGTGTGGCTGCCGAAGCTGCGCGCCGTCATCGCCGCACTCGCCGAGCTCGCGGTGAACCACCGCGACGCCGCGATGCTCTCGCGCACGCACGGCCAGCCGGCGACGCCCTCGACCATGGGCAAGGAGCTCGGCGTGTTCGCGTGGCGCCTCGCCCGCGTCGCCGACCAGATCGAGGCCGGCGAGTACCTCGCGAAGTTCTCGGGCGCCACCGGCACGTGGTCGGCGCACCTGTCGGCCGCGCCCGACGTGGACTGGCCCGAGGTCTCGCGCGCGTTCATCGAGGGCCTGGGCCTCGACTTCAACATCCTCACGACCCAGATCGAGTCGCACGACTGGCAGGTCGAGCTGTACGACCGCGCCCGTCACGCCGGTGGAATCCTGCACAACCTCGCGACCGACATCTGGACGTACATCTCGATCGGCTACTTCACGCAGATCCCGGTGGCCGGCGCCACCGGCTCGTCGACGATGCCGCACAAGATCAACCCGATCCGGTTCGAGAACGCCGAGGCGAACCTCGAGATCTCGGGGGGCCTCCTCGCGACCCTCTCGCAGACGCTCGTCACGAGCCGCCTGCAGCGCGACCTCACCGACTCGACGACGCAGCGCAACATCGGCGTCGCGTTCGGGCACTCGCTGCTCGCGCTCGACAACCTGCAGCGCGGCCTCAAGGAGATCTCGCTCGCCGAGGACGTGCTGCTGGCCGACCTCGACCAGAACTGGGAAGTCCTCGCCGAGGCCATCCAGACGGTCGTGCGCGCCGAGATCGCCGCCGGCCGCTCGCAGATCAGCGACCCCTACGCGCTCCTCAAGGACCTCACCCGAGGCCGTCGCGTCGGCGCCCACGAACTCGCGGAGTTCGTGCGCGGACTCGACATCGGCGACGAGGCGAAGGAGCGCCTGCTCGCCCTCACGCCCGCGACCTACGACGGGCTCGCGTCGCAGCTGGTCGACGAGCTCGGCTGACCTGGATCCGGCGTCCTCGGGACGCGAAAGGGGCGATCTCCGCGTGCGGAGATCGCCCCTTTCGCGATTCTCGGCGCGGGGTGTCGCGAAGCTCAGGCCTTCGGGTCGCCGGATGCTGCGGCATCCGGCTTCTCGCCCTGCTCCGGCTCGTCGGACTTCTCGTCGAAGAGCACCGGCTTGTCGATCTGCTTCGTCACCTGGGCGGGGTCGACCGCCAGCAGGAGCAGCGACACGATCAGCAGCACCGCGATGAAGCTGATGCCGGCGATGACGAGCGCCGTGACGACCGCGCGCTCCGCCTCGCCGGCGGCGCGCTGCTGGAAGAAGCCCATCGACACGAGCGTCACGATTCCCGCGAACAGAGCGGCTGCGAAGGCCAGCCCGAGCAGCTGCAGGGGCTTCATGAGGTCGCGGCGGGTGGGGCTTTCGTGGCTCACGCGGAGTCCTTCTGCGGGGTGGGATCGGCGGACGCGGACGCCCCCGCCGTGAAGTCAGGGGTGTCGGCGGACTCGGCCGGGCGCGGCGAGAAGCCGGCGATGCCGAGGTACACGGCGACGATCGCGGCGTAGCCGCCGAACAGGCCGACGCCGATCGTGATGCCGGTGAGCGTGAACGTCGCGTGGGCCTCTTCGATCGTGTAGTCCAGCGCGTACGCGGGCTGCACGAACAGCAGCGCGATGCCGAGGAGGATCGTCAGGGCGCCGACGACCGCCGCGTCGCGGCTCTCCGAGCGCGGACCGACGAGCGCGGCGGGCCGCGCATCGGCGACGCCGGGCGCGATCTCGCGCCGCTCGCGGCGGCCGCGGAGGCCGCGCCAGCCCGCGATGAGCTCGAGGACGCCGCTGATGAGCGCCCACGCGATCACGATGACGAAGTAGCCGGTGACGGTGCGGAGCGGGAGGAGTCCGCTCGCCATGCCCGCGACGATGGCGACACCGCCGAGCGCGGCTGACGACCAGCGGAGTCCCTTCGGGTAGACCAGCCACACCGCGAGCAGCAGCACGAGGCCGGTGGCGATCGCGAAGCCGCTGAACACCGAGCTGCCGACCAGGGCGGAATGGTCGGGCGAGAACGTGATCATGAGTGCCGCGAGCGCCGCGAACGCGGCGCGTGCGAGCTGCACGTGGCGCACGGCGAACGTGCGGGAATCGGCTGAGGTCACGGTGATCCTGCGGAGCGGCGGGTTCTCAGGGACGAGAACGGATGCCTCCAGTCTACGTGCGCGGAGGCTGGGAGCTTCCGGGCACCGTCGGAGGCCTCAGTCCAGGGTGTCGAGGATCGCCGTCAGCAGCTCGAACGTGGTCAGCGGCGAGATGATCGCGAATCGCAGCACGGGCTCGCCGGCGTGGGAGCTCGGCACGACGAACGCGTGCTGCTCCTCGAGCAGCCGGCTCGACCACGCCTCGTAGTCGGCGAGCGTCCAGCCCTCGCGACGGAACACCACGACCGACAGCTGCGGGTCGCGTACGAGCGAGAGGCCCTCGCGCGACTCGATCTCATCGGCGATGCGGCGCGCGAGGTCGATGCCGTACTCGATCGTGGCGCGGTACTGGTCGGTGCCGTGAGTCGCGAGCGAGAACCACATCGGCAGGCCTCGTGCCCGGCGGGTGAGCTGCACGGCGAGGTCGGACGGGTTCCAGTCCGGCTTGCCGGTGAGGGTGTCGAGGTACTCGGCCTTCTGCGTGTGGGCCGACAGCGCGAGGGCGGGCTCCCGGTAGATCAGCGCGCACGCGTCGAAGGGCGCGAACAGCCACTTGTGCGGGTCGACGATGACCGAGTCCGCGAGCTCGACGCCCGCGAAGACGGGCCGCATGCTCTCGACGAGCATCGCCGCGAGGCCGTACGCGCCGTCGACGTGGAACCAGATGCCGCGCTCGCGCGCGAGGGCGCCGACGCTCGCGATGTCGTCGACGATGCCGAAGTTGGTCGTGCCTCCGGTGGCGACGACCGCGAACACCGCGTCTCCGTGCTCGTCCAGCACGCGGGCGACGGCGTCACCGTGCAGGCGCCCGTTCGCGTCCACCTCGGCCGTCGCGACGTCGACGTCCATGACGGCCGCGGCCGACGCGATCGACGAGTGTGCCTCGGCACTGCACACGACGACCCACCGCGGCGGGGTCGCGCGTCCCTCGTCCGCCGCGCGGCGGCGCGCAGCATCCCGAGCCGTCACAAGGGCCGAGAGGTTGCCGATCGTGCCGCCCTGCACGAACACGCCGCCCGCGCCCGCCGGCAGGCCGAACTCCTTCGCGAGCCAGTGCAGCACCTCGTTCTCGGCGAACACCGCGCCGGCACCCTCGACCCACGAGCCTCCGTAGATGGCGGATGCCGAGACCACGACGTCGAACGCGAGCGAGGCCTTGCTCGGCGCCGAGGGGATGAACGAGAGGTACCCGGGGTGGTCGGTCGACACGCACGCCGGGGCGAGGACGTTCTCGAAGAGGGCGATCGCGCGCCGCGAGCCGATGCCCTCGGGGGTGATCGAACCGGACGCCAGGCGCTCCAGGTCGCGCGGGGTCATCGGCTTGTCGAGCGGCACGTCCTCGTAGAGGGCCCGGCGCCGCGCGTACTCCAGCACGTCCTCGACGGTGTGACGGGTGTCGGCCGAGATGGCGTGCATCTCCTCCGGGGCGGTGGGCGAGGTCATGGGTGCTCCTGGCGATCGGGTGACACCTCACGCTAGAGGGGCGCGCGGCGGCGTTCAAGGGAGGCCGGGGGGAGGCACCCGTCCACCCCGTCAGCCCTCCGCCACCGTCAGCGAGATCTCCCACGAGGGCTCGCCCGTCGACCGGACGACCGCGGTGCCCGGTTCCACCGCGCGCACCTCCCACTCGCGCGCCCCGGCGGCCGTGACGTTGGTCACGGGGATGAGCAGCACGGCGGTGCCGACCGCCTCCGGCTCGGGGGCCTCAGCATCGGTGATCCGCAGCGTCGTCGTCTGCCCGACCGTCATCGCGAACGTGCGGCCGTCGTCGGCGGGTCCGATGAACCGGGGCGCGGGGGCCGTCGCCGAGGGCGACGGCTCGGCCGGCGCGGACTCAGGGCCGGCCGTGGTCGCCTCCGTAGGCGGCTCCCCGCTCGCGCAGCCCGCGAGCGCGGCGAGCAGGAGGAGGGTGGGCAGCCATCGCCTTCTCACCGCACCCTCGCCTCCCGCTCGTCTCAGTCGCCGCTCTGCGTCGCGATCCGCTCGACGATGTCCTTCTGCGCCTTGATCTGCGCGGACGTCGATGCCGGGTTCATGCGCACGGTCTCGGCCGCCAGCATGACGGCTCCGAACGTGCTGTCGAGGCTGCCGTTGCGGTCGGTGTCCACGGGGGTGTCGAGGCTCACCGAGCCGTTCGCGAAGTTGAGCCACGCCCCGAGCGCGTGCTGATCGAAGATGACGTCGGCGGGCGCCTTCGCCGGGTTGTTCAGCACGAGCGTCGCGGCGGCCCGGGTCGAGGCATCCTTCCCCTCGTCGAAGACCAGGCTGAAGTAGCCCACGATGTCGAGGTAGCACTGCAGCTCCGCGGGAGTGAAGTCGTTCGACTTCTTGACGCGGTACTGGTTGAGCCACCAGCCGTGGCCCTTCGACACGGTGGCGTTGCCGGTGATGATGACGGCCGCCGTATCGGTCGCCGAGACGCCGCCGTCGTCGTCCTCGGCGGTCACGCCCAGCTCGTACAGGCACGCGTCGGTGTACGCGTGGGTCGCCTCGAGGGTGATGTCGCGCGGCTGCACGCTGGGCGACTTCAGCGGGTCGGACGCCGGCGGGTTCACGAGCGACGTCTCGCTGTCGCTCGTCGTGTCGCCCCACTCCCACGTGAGGGTGAGGTCGTCACTGCCCGGATCGGTCGAGCCGGCGGGCACCGTGAGGTCCTCGCCCGCCTCGACGACGAACGCGCTCTTGCCGTCGTAGACCTCCTCGCCAGACGAGTCGATCGTCGCGGTGGGATCGACGTTCGCCACGGCGGCCACCGCGGTGTCGCAGTTGCCGGTGGTGTCGTCGTCGGCCGCGCACACCTCGACCGTGTACGCCCCGTCATCGCCGTACTGGTGCTGCACCGAGAAGGTCAGCGTGGCGTCGGGTCGCGTGTTCTCCTCGACGCCCGGGAGTGCGACGGCGGCCGCCCCGTCGTCGTACGAGATCGTGGCCGACAGGTCGTCGAGCCAGCCGGGGTCGGTGACGGTGCCCGAGACGGTCACCGCCCCGAACTCGTCGATCGGCGCGATGGCGTCGATCGACACGGTCGGCGCCACGTTGGTGACGGTGACCGTGCTCGTCGCAGTGGACGTGCGGCCGAACGCGTCGGTGACCTGGAGGCCGATGGGATAGACGCCGTCCTGGCCGACCGCGGTGAACGACGGCGACGCGCCGGTCGCGTCGTCGTAGGCGCCGTCGTTGTCGAGGTCCCACGCGTACGTGGCGATCGCCCCGGCGCTGGGGTCGCTGCCCGTGGCGGAGCCGGTGCCGTCGAGCACGGCGTCCGTGCCCTCCGGCGTCACGTACGGGCCGCCGGCGTCGGCGGTCGGCTCGCACTCGGCCGGCACGGCGGAGCTCGCCGTGGGCACGGTGTCGAGGCCGGTGGTGGACGCGGTGCCGAGCCCGCGGCCCGCGAACGCCGACCAGATGAGGCACTTGTTCGCGCCGCCGTCGGCGGTGAGCAGGGCGTTGCGCGCATCGATGTAGTTCGGGCTCGCGGGCGTCGCCTTCATGCCGTCGAGGACGAGCGTGGCGAGCGCCTCGGCGCCGCCGGGGAACAGCTCGCGGATGTCGTAGATCGTCGCCGCCCAGATCTCGCCGTTGCCGTGGCCGCTGGTCGACGTCGTGTTGTACGACTGGTACGTGCGGGTCGAGATGTCGTAGCCGACGGAGCGGATGCCGTTGACGGCATCGCCCGTGACGTACTCGCCGACCACGGCGTCGTCCCACTTCAGGAACGAGATCACGTCGCTCCAACCCTCGCCGAGCGCACCGCGCTGGTCGAAGTCGTTGTAGCCGAGCGCCCCGCCGCCGACCAGGCGGCTCGAGACGCCGTGCCCGTACTCGTGCGCGATGACGTCGCCGTCCATGTCGCCGTCGCGGAACGGGCGGCCCGGCGCCCACATGTACATCTGCATGCGCGGGCTGGTGCCCTCGGCCGGAGTGCCGAAGTTCGCATTGTTCAGGCAGCGCACGGGCACGTCGTCGCCCGGCGCCGGAGTGTCCTGGTCGTCGATGCAGCCGAAGTCCCAGCCGTCCTGCGCCTCGGCCAGCACCGGGTCGCCGCCCGAGCCGCCGTTGCCGAAGTTGTCGACCTGGAAGTTGCCGCTCGCCTCGTCGAACCCGTGGCCGTACAGCCAGTCGTGCATGACGTTCGTGTAGTAGAAGAGCTGCGTGATGATCGCGTCGCGGTCGGCGTCGAGCGCGACGAGCGAGTCCACGTCGGCGGTGGTGCGCCAAGCATCCGTCCACGCGTAGAGGAACTGCTGGTAGCCGGGGTCGCCGTTCGCCGGCGTCTGCGGCTGGTACTCGTTGTTCGCGTCGTCGTCGTTGCGGTCGAGGTACGCGTTGACGTTGTTGCCGTTCGTCGTGCGGTCGTCGACCCATGTGCCGTTGATGCCCGAGAACGAGGTGGTCTGGCGCGTCGCGCCCGCCGCCTCGGGGTGCTCCTCGCGGAACACGTCGCCCTCGGGAGCGGCGTGCGCGTAACGGCTCCGCTGATCGATGACCTCGCCGGTGTTCGCATCGACGACCGTCTCGAACCACGCCTGGCCCGACGACTCGATGTCGGTGAGCCACGCGAGCCGCAGCGACGTGCCGTCCTCGCCCGGGTACCAGACGAGCTCCGACGTCACGGGCGCCGGGTCCGTCAGGCCCTCGGCATACACGTTCGGGTACTCCTGCGGTGCGGGCGACCGCGTCGCGGCCTCGCGCAGCGGCCGGGTCGCATCGGCGTCCTGCGCGTCGGCGGCGACGTCGATCGCGGCCTGCGCCGTGAGTGCGGCGCGCGTGCCGGTGCCGTCACCGGGCGCCAGGAACCCCGCGACCGACAGCACCCGGCCGTCGGCGGCGACGACGACGGTCATGACCGCGTCGCGCACGCGCAGCCCGTCGATGCGCTGGCCCAGATGGACGGCCGTCGACCCGTTCGAGAGGGCGAGCTCCTTGTGGACGTAGATCCCGGATGCTGCGTCCCCGGCGAGCCCGAAATCACCGGCGTGCGCCCGCACGTAGCCGAGGGCGACGTCGCCCGGCGACGCCTCGCTCGGTCCCGTGAACGCCGCCGACGACGGGTCCGCCACGACGCGGCCGCTCGCCGGATCGATCGTGACGGACGGCGGTTGCCCGGTGTCGTCCACGGGTGCCGCCGCGGCAGGAGAGAGCCCCGACGCGAACAGGCCTCCGACCAGAAGAGCCCCGATCCCGATAGAAAAAACCCGCGGTCGCACAGACATGGCGAATCGCCCCCCGGCGGGCCGGCGCACCCCCGAACGGTGCCGAAGCCGGTCCGTAGCGCCCGTCACGCTAGTCCTGGTCTCGGTTCGCCACAAGAGACCTGGCGAAACGGCACCCTCGCGTCGCGACCGGTGCACCGCAACGTCGTGCAACGTACGCGCGCCTACCGTCGCATCAGAGGGCGGCGAACGCCCGCCCCAGGGAAGTGATATCGATGACGATCCTGACCGACTCGCACGCAGCACACGGCACCGCGACCCCCACCGGCACGATGCGCGCAGCCGTGGTCACCGCGCCCGACCGACCTCTCGACGTGCGCGACGTGCCCATCCCCACGCCCGGCCCCGGCCAGGCGCTCGTCAAGGTGCTGACCACCGGCGTGTGCCACACCGACCTCCACGCCGCCCGCGGCGACTGGCCGGTCGCCCCCAAGACCGACCTCATCCCCGGGCACGAGGGGTACGGCCGCGTCGTCGCCCTCGGCGACGGCGTCACGTCGCTCGCTGTCGGCGACCTCGTCGGCAACGCGTGGCTCTGGAGCGCCTGCGGCGTCTGCGAGTTCTGCCGCACCGGGTGGGAGACGCTGTGCCCCGACCAGCAGAACGGCGGGTACTCCGTCGACGGCAGCTTCGGCGAGTACATGCTCGTCGACGAGCGCTTCGCCGCCCGCATCCCCGACGGTGCCGACCCCGTCGAGGTCGCGCCGATCCTGTGCGCCGGCGTCACCGTCTACAAGGGCCTCAAGATGACCGAGGCCCGCCCGGGCGAGTGGGTCGTGATCTCGGGCATCGGCGGACTCGGCCACATCGCGGTCCAGTACGCGCGCGCCATGGGCCTGCGGGTCGCCGCCGTCGACATCGACGACGCCAAGCTCGAGCTCGCCCGCCGCCACGGCGCCGAACTCACGGTCAACGCGCTCACGCAGGACCCGGCCGCCGTCGTTCAGGAGCAGACGGGCGGCGCGCACGGCGTGCTCGTCACCGCCGTGCACCCGAAGGCCTTCGGTCAGGCGCTGGGCGTCGCGCGCCGCGGCGCGACCATCGTGTTCAACGGCCTTCCTCCGGGGGACTTCCCCGCGGACATCTTCGACATCGTGCTCCGCGCGATCACGATCCGCGGATCCATCGTCGGCACGCGCCAGGACATGATCGAGGCGCTGGACTTCTATGCGCGGGGCGAGATCCACCCGACCGTCGCGGTGGAGTCGATCGACGACATCAACGACATCTTCGAGCGCATGGAGCACGGCAGGATCGACGGCCGCATCGTGATGCAGTTCGAGTGACAGCGGCGGGGTGACGCGGGAGGCGCAGGGGCGGGGCGGATGTCTCGCCCCTGCGTCGTGCCACGGCCATCACGATCAAGCAGGAATGGAGAAGCACCCTCCGGAGCGCCTCGGTAGCGTGAGGATCACGGGACGCGAAGGCGCCCACGAGCGTGAGGAGGAGCATCATGGCGAAGACGGCATCCGACGGACTGTCGCAGGAGGAGCGCGAGGCGGTCAAGAACCGCGCGAAGGAGCTGCGCGACCAGGCCAAGGCGGGCAAGAGCCGCGAGGCGGGCACCAAGCAGGTCCGCGAGGCGATCGAGAAGCTCGAGGGCACCGATCGCGACATCGCCGAGGGCCTGCACAAGGTGGTCGGCGAGGTCGCCCCCGACCTCGTGCCCAAGACCTACTACGGCTTCCCGGCCTACGCGAACGCGGCCGGCAAGGTCGTCGTCTTCACGCAGCCGGCCTCGAAGTTCAAGACCCGCTACGCGACCATCCAGTTCGACGAGACGGCCCACCTCGACGACGGCGACTTCTGGTCGACCGGCTTCGCGGTGCTCGCCTGGACGCCCGCCGTCGAGAAGAAGATCACCGAGCTCGTCGCGGCCGCCGTGGCCTGAACCGAACGCGACCGACGTACCGCGGGGCGCAGCATCCTTCATCGACACGGATGCTGCGCCCCGCGGTCGTGCGTGTCTCAGATGTCGGGGGCGGCCGGGGTCGCGGCGGCGCGATCGGCGTGGCCGAGGGCCCGGCCGGGAGCGATGCGGTCCCGCACCCGGCGCTTCAGCGCCACGATGTCGGGGAAGCCGCGGTCGGCCTTGCGGGACCAGACGAGCTCGTCGTCGGCGTAGACCTCGAAGATGCCGCCGGTACCCGGCTCGAGGGTCGCGCCGCCGCCCATGAGCTCGTCCTGGAAGGTGGTCAGGAGCTCCTGCGCGACCCATGCCGCACGGAGCATCCACGCGCACTGGGTGCAGTAGACGACACGGATGCGGTGGGTCATGCGCCCGTCCCGTCCGCCGCCAGGAACTCCCCGGCCGCATCGCGGAACGCCCGCGAGCCGGGGGCGTTGAAGTGGTGCCGCCCCGGGATCTCGAGGAACCGGCCGTTCGGCGCCGTCGCGGCCAGCGTCCGCGAGCGCTCCAGGATCGCATCCTCCGTGCCCGTCGCGAACAGCACCGGCTGGCGCGGGGGCCGCTCGGGGTCGGGGTCGGCGTCGCCGAACCGCATGCCCTCGGCGAGCGCGATCAGGGCGCGCAGATCGTTGTCGGGCACACGCTCTGCGAGCTTCACGTAGTCCTGGGTGACCGGATCCTCGACGGGTATGCCCTCCTCGGCATACGCGCGTGCCTGTTCGATGCGCAGCCGTCCGAGCGGGCGGCCGTCCGGGATGCCGCCCAGCACCGCGCGGCTCACGTGCTCCGGGGCGTCGACCGCGAGCTGCCAGCCGACCCGCGCCCCGAGCGAGTAGCCGACGTAGCGGACGTCGTCGACGAGATACGTGTCGAGCACGGCGATCAGGTCGCCGACGAAGGCGCTCATCGAGTAGGCGACGGGATCATCGGGCTTGTCGCTCGCGCCGTGGCCGCGCTGATCGACGCCGATGACGCGATACCCGGCGCCCGTGAGCATGCGCACCCAGCCGGTCTCGACCCAGTTGTCGCGGCAGCTCGACGCGAACCCGTGCACGCACAGCACGGGGTCGGCGTCGGGCTCGCCCCAGGTGTAGGTCGCAAGCTGGTACCCCTCGGCCGACATGATGTAGCTGGGCGGCGGCATCTCGGTGCGCAGGATCGGGGCGACGGCATCCATATCGCCATTCTGCTCCCGCCCCCGCGCGCTCACCCGCAGCACGGCGACGCGGGAGGGTCCCCAGTCCTTTCCGCCCGGGCGGAAAGGCCGGACAGGTTACCTCGCACCGTGCCGGATATCAACCGGGCTGAGTGTCAGGGCGTGCTCCCCTACGTTCACGTCATGAGCACCGACAACCGCGACGGCGTCGCCGACGACACCGAGCGCATCTACCGCGACCGCGACGCCGACGTGGTGCGCGATCGCGACGGCGACGGCGTGCCGGACGCCCAGGAGGCGCGTCGCGCCCGTGACATCGACAGCGTCACCGAGACCCGCGAGGCGTCGTTGCGCGACGTCGTCGTCGGACGTGAGCGCGAGCGCTTCGGCGGGATCAAGTTCGGCAGTGCCTTCTTCGGCTGGCTCACGGCACTCGGCGCGCTCGTCGCGCTGACCGCCGTGGTCGCCGCGATCGGCGCTGCCACAGGCCTCACCTCGCCCCAGGCTGTCGACGACGCCACCGAGGCCGCGGCCGGCAACATCGGCGGAGCGACCATCATCGGCGCGATCGCCATCGCCGTCGTGCTGTTCATCGCCTACTTCGCCGGGGGCTACGTCGCCGGCCGCATGGCGCGGTTCAGCGGCGCCAAGCAGGGGTTCGCGGTCTGGCTGTGGGCGATCCTCATCGCGATCGTCGTCGCCGTGATCACACTGATCGCCGGCGGCCGGTGGGACATCCTCGCGAACGTCGACATCTTCCCGCGCATCCCGGTGACCGCCGACACGGCCACGCTCACCGGCATCCTGACCGCGATCGGCGCCGCGGTGATCACGCTCGTCGCCGCGGTCCTGGGCGGCATGGCGGGCATGAGCTACCACCGCCGTGTCGACCGCGTGGGCCTCGACGGCGTGAACCGCGTCGACCGCGTCCGCTCCTGAGCCTCGCCGTACGAAAGACCACGAAGAAAGGGGATCCACCCATGGGTATGGATGACGACATCAAGCACAATGCCGAAGACCTGAAGGGCAAGGTGAAGGAGAAGGTCGGCGACGCGACCGACAACGAGAAGCTGCAGGCCGAGGGCGTGGCCGACCAGGCCAGCGCCAAGATGAAGAAGGCCGGCGACGACATCAAGGACGCGTTCACCGACGACCGGTGATCTGCCGACGACGATGCCCCGGGCTCCCGGCGGACCCGGGGCATCGTCGTGCGTGCGCACCGGTCAGAAGACGTCCCATTCGCGCGCCCGCTCCGTCAGCGCGTCGATGACACGGGCGGTGGCGGGCGTCGGGGGTTCGGCGGCTCGGATCGCGAGGTGCAGGGTGTTGATCGGCGCCTCGGCGGAGCGGTGCAGCACCTCGACGGTGCCGGGGCCGATGGCGGGCTCGGCCAGGTAGCGGGGCAGCGCCGAGATGCCGGCGCCCGCCACCACGGCGGCGAGCACACCGCGCAGGTCGGGCACCGTGACGGCCACGGGGTTGGCAGGTCGATGGCCGAACTGACTGCGCCAGTATCTGCGCACGATCGACAGGTCGGTGTCGTAGGCCACGAGAGGCAGGTGCTGCAGCGCTGCGGCAGGGTCGGCCGCGAGACGCCCCCGGTCGATCGTCCGGGCGAGCGTCGGCGCCCCCACGAGCACGAACTCCTCGTCCACGAGACCGCGATAGCGGATGCCGCGCACCGGCGTCCGCACCGACGACACCACGACGTCGAGTTCGCCGTCCGCGAGGTGCGCGAGCAGGTCCTGCGCGAGACCGAGCGTGAACGCGAGGCTCACGCCCTCGCCCGTGAGCGGCGCCAGGGCCGGGATGACCCTCGATGCGACGACGTCGCTCGCACCGCCGATCCGCACCGCCTCGACCGGGCCCGAGACTGGCGCGACCCAGACCTCGCGCAGGCGGTCTACCGGGCCGGCGACGCGCACCGCCAGGGCATCGCCCGCAGGGGTCGGAGTCACCCCACGGGCCGAGCGCGTGAACAGCGGCGTGCCGAGCTCGCCCTCGAGCCGGCCGATCCGCTCGCTCACCGACGGCTGGCTGACGCCCAGCCGCGCCGCGGCCGCGGTGATCGACCCCGCCCGGTGCACCTCGAGGAACGTGTGCAGCAGGTCGAGCTCTTGCATGGGGCATCCATTCATCAAGAAATCTATGGCTATACACCATGGTAGGAAATGATGCCGATGGATGCCTCGTTCCTTCCCGCAGCGGCTCGCACGGGTCGCCGACCTGAACGGAGAAGACATGGCACACGTACTCATGGCGGTCACCGGCGCGGACGCCATCGCGCTCACCGACGGCACACTGCACCCGACCGGATTCTGGGCGGAGGAGCTCGTCGAGCTGCACCGTGGGCTCGTCGCCGCGGGTCACACGGTCGACATCGCGACTCCGGACGGCGTGCGCCCCACCGTCGACCCCGGCAGCCTCGGCGGGGAGTCCGCCGACGAACTGCGCGCCTACCTGGCATCGATCGGCGACCTGCTCGCGCACCCGCGCGCCCTCGCCGACGTGACGACCGGCGAGTACGACGCGATCGCGCTGCCGGGCGGGCACGGGCCGATGGTGGACCTCGCGACCGATGCCGACCTCGGACGGCTCCTCGTCGACGCCGTCGACCGCGACGCGGTGGTCGGCGTGCTCTGCCACGGCCGGCCGGCCTCTTGAGCGCGGTGCGCGAGGACGGCTCGTTCGCCTTCTCGGGGCGCCGGCTCGCCGTCTTCACCGACGAGGAGGAGCACCAGGGCGGCCTGGGGGACGCCTCGCCGTACTTCGTCGAGTCGCGGCTGCGCGACCTCGGCGCCGTCGTCGCGTCAGGTGAGCCGTGGTCGGTCACCGTCGTCACCGACGGCTCGCTCGTGAGCGGACAGAACCCGCAGTCGAGCGTGGCCACGGCCCAGCGCCTCGTCGAGGTGCTCGCCGCTCGCTGACGCCGGAGCTGGGCGGATGCCGCGGCCCGCGGCATCCGTCCAGCGTCTGCACGACGGTCAGGCGACGGGCTGCTGCAGCTCGGTCACCCACGTGGACTGCGGGCCGTCGGCCTGGAGGTACACCTCGCGGCACGGACCGTCGAACTCGCCGCCGTCTGCAGCGACCGCCTGCATGAACGCGCCCCACGCCTCGCCGATGCCGCTCATCTCGCCCCGGTAGGTCGTGACGGCCGAGCGCTCGGCGGCGGGCAGCTCCACGACCTGCCAGCCGTCGCCCTCCACCGGCTCGTCGCCCGCGATCCACGAGACCCACACGCGCAGGTCGCCGCCGTCGAGCGGCTCGTACCAGAACGTGCCGGGCTCGCGGTACTCGACGCCGGCAGCCTCGAGGGCGTCGTGCAGCGGGGGCAGGATGCGGTCGACCACGGCGGAAACGCCCTCACTGCCCGGGGCGACGCCCGATGCCGCATAGACGGTGACGGGCTCGAGCCGGCGGTATTCGATGGCGGTCATCCTGTGCTCTCCTTCGAGGGTCGGGGCGGCGTGTGCGTCTCGCCTCCTGCATCGTGGTCCAGGGGTCGGACATCGGCGGCGGGGCACAATGGCACCGTGCCCATTCTGAACAAGGACATGGTCCTCTGCATCTCCCTTGCCGCGCGCCCCTCCAACATCGGCACGAGGTTCCACAACTTCCTCTACGACGAGCTCGGGCTGAACTTCATCTACAAGGCGTTCACGACGAACGACATCGAGGCCGCGATCGGCGGGGTGCGGGCGCTCGGCATCCGCGGGTGCTCGGTGTCGATGCCGTTCAAAGAGGCCGTGATCCCGCTCGTCGACGAGATCGAGCCCTCCGCCGCGGCGATCGAGTCCGTGAACACCATCGTCAACGACGGCGGGCGCCTGATCGCCTCGAACACCGACTACGAGGCGGTTGCCGAACTTCTCGAGCGGCACGCCGTCGACCCCGCACTCCCTGTGCTGGTGCGCGGATCGGGCGGCATGGGGAAAGCGGTCGTCGCGGCGTTCCGCGGTGCGGGCTTCGACCACGTCACCGTGGTCGCGCGCAACGCCGAGGCCGGCGCGCAGATCGCCGAGAAGTACGGCTACCGCAGCACCACGACCGACCCGCCGCCCGGGCACGCGGTGCTGGTCAACGTCACCCCGCTCGGCATGGCCGGGTCCGACGCCGACGTCCTGTCGTTCTCACAGGAGCACGTCGACGCGGCTCAGACCGTGTTCGACGTCGTCGCCTACCCCGCAGAGACGCCGCTGATCCGGGCCGCGCGGAGCGGCGGCATCCCGGTCATCACGGGAGCCGAGGTGATCGCGCTGCAGGCGGCCCGGCAGTTCGAGCGGTACACCGGCGTCACGCCGACGCTCGACCAGATCCAGCGCGCCTCGGAGTTCTCGCGGCAGTAGGCCGGCCCGCACCCGACCACGAGCCAGGGGATTCCCGCCGAGACCGAGGACGTCGCCCTCGGTCTCGGCGGAAACGCCTCGGCTCGACGAGACCGGCGTCGGGTCAGGGCACGCGGTAGCCCGCGGCCCGGAACAGCTCGTACCACTCGGCACGGGTGAGCGGGATGTCGGAGCCCTCGGCGGCGCCGCTCACACGCTCAGGGCTCGTCGTGCCGAGCACGACCTGCATGCGCGCCGGATGGCGGGTGATCCACGCCACCGCGATCGCGATCGGCGGCACGTCGTACTTCTTCGCGAGACGGTCGATCACGGCGTTGAGTTCGGGGTAGTCAGGCGAGTCGAGGAACACGCCGGTGAAGAATCCCGCCTGGAACGGCGACCAGGCCTGCACCGCGATGTCGTGCAGGCGGCAGTAGTCGATGATCCCGCCGCCGTCGAGCGTGAGGGACTGCTCCTCACCGTGCATGTTCGCGGCGACGCCCTGCGCGATGGTCGGGGAGTGGGTGATCGACAACTGGATCTGGTTCGCGACGATGGGCTGGCGCACCGACTTCTTCAGCAGGTCGATCTGGCGCGGCGTGTGGTTCGAGACGCCGAACGCCCGCACCTTGCCCGCGGCCTCGAGCTCGTCGAACGCACGGGCGACCTCGTCGGGCTCGACCAGCGCGTCGGGCCGGTGCAGCAGCAGGATGTCGATGTAGTCGGTGCCGAGCGCGCGGAGCGACCCCTCCACCGACTCGACGATGTGCTCGTACGAGAAGTCGAAGTACGGCCCGTCGCCGACGATGCCGGCCTTGGTCTGGATGGTGATCTGCGCGCGCTCAGAGGACGAGAGCCGCATCGCCTCGGCGAAGCGGAGCTCGCAGCCGTGGAGCGAGCTGCCGTAGATGTCGGCGTGGTCGAAGAAGTCGATCCCCGCGTCGCGGGCGGTGCGGATGAGCGTGCGCACGGCGTCGTCGTCGAGGTCCTGGATGCGCATGAGGCCGAGCACCACGTTGGGTGCCGGACGCTCGACGCCGGTGAGTTCGATGGTCTTCATGGGTCCGCTCTCGGGTGGGGTCAGTACTGCCGGGTCCACGTTAGGCACCGCCCACAAAGAAGTCCAACAACTGTATATTCTGCGATTGAGAATCGCAGCGAATGGATATGCCATGGAGCATCGCCAGTTGGAGTACCTGGTCACCCTCACCGAGGAACGGCATTTCACCCGCGCCGCGGAGCGGTGCCGGGTCTCGCAGTCCGGGCTGTCGGCGGCGATCCGCCGGCTCGAGCAGGAGCTCGACGCGAAGCTCTTCGAGAGGACGACGCGCTCGGTCGAGCCGACGCCGGCCGCGCTCGCGCTCCTGCCGCACGCCCGCGAGATCCTCGCCCAGACGGCCGCCGGACGGGACGCCGTCGTCCGCGCGTCGCACCAGCTCGCCGGCTCGCTGCGCATCGGCGCCGAGCAGTGCCTGGGGGCCCTCGACGTGAACCTGCTCCTCGAGCGGTTCCATCGCCGCCACCCCGCCGTCGACATCCAGTTCGTGCAGGCGGGATCGCACCAGCTTGTCGACCATGTCGCGGCCGGCGAGCTGGACGTCGCCTTCGTCGCCAGCGCAGACCCCGCGCCGGTGCCCGCCGTGGCGGAGCTCGCGCGGATCCCGCTCGTGCTCATCGTCCCGACCGCCCACCCGCTCGCTGAGCGTCCGGTGTCGCGGTGGAGGGACCTCCGCGACGCCGACTTCGTCGACTTCCGGCCGGCGTGGGCGCTGCGCACGATCAACGACGACGCGTTCCAGCGGCACGGCGTCGAACGGCGGGTGCGCTGCAGCGTCGACGATGTGCACACGCTGCTCGACCTCGTCGTGCGCGGGCTCGGCGTCGCGATAGTGCCGCAGCACGTCGCCAACAAGCCCCAGGCGAAGGGCCTCGTCGCCCTGCCGGTCCCCTCCGGCGCGCCGGAGTGGATCGTGTCGACCCTCATCGCGGGGACCGCCTCGCTCGCGCCGCGCCTCCTCGAGATCCTCGACGAGGAGCGTGCCGAAGCCGAGGCCGCATGACCGTCGTGCTCGTCGAAGGCGAGAGCGATCGGATCGCTCTCGAGACGCTCGCTGCGCGGATGGGGATGCGGATGCCGGAGATCCGTGTCGTGGGCGGCTCCAAGGGCGCCCGCCGCGCGGCCGGTGAGCTCGTCGGCGTGCCGGTCGTCGGTCTCGTCGATGTGGGGGAGCGAGGCGACTTCGAGCGCGTGCTCGACACGGTGTTCGTGTGCGACCCCGACCTCGAGGCCGAGTTCGTGCGCGCTCTCGGCGTCGCGCGCGTCGAGGCGGTGATCGCGGAGCAGGGCGAGCTCGAGTCGTTCCGGAGTCTGCAGCGCCAGCCGTTTCAGCGCGAACGTCCGGTCGACGCGCAGCTCGCGCGCTTCTTCGGGGGCCGCAGCGGCAACAAGGCGCGCTACGCCCGGCTGCTCGCGGAGGCGGTGCCGCTCGATCGCGTGCCGCCGCCGCTCGCGGCGCTGCTGGCCGCGCTCTGACCGCGCCCGCATCGGGCCCTGATCAGGGGTTGTGCGGCAGCATCCATCGTCCTTCCGTCGGTGAGATCGTTCTCACGCGCCGCTTGCCACCCGTTCACCGGGCCGTCGCGGAGTGGTCGGCGATCGGTCAGCACGCGGCCGAACGTCCCCGGTTGCGTCGAGGCATGAGTCGAATCCCCACACGACGCGTCCTGCCGCGCCTTCTCGCCGCGGCAGCAGCGACGGCCACCGCCGTCGCCCTCCTCCCCGCCACGACCGCCTACGCACAGCCGGTCGCCGCCGCATCCCTCCACTCGCAGTCGCCGTACGTGCAGACGCACGTGCCGACGCTCGTCGCGCGGGCCACCCTGTCGGCCGATCACCTCGAGCCGGGTCCGGCGTCGGGTGCCCTGGCCAGCTCGGCCAACGGGCGCACCGGCCCGTGGGACGGGCAGGTCATCCCCGGCTTCTCGGCCGCGATCGACAACGGCGACGGCACGTTCTGGGCTCAGCCCGACAACGGCTTCGGCGCCAAGGGCAACTCCGCCGACTTCCTGCTGCGCAACTACCTCGTGCGTCCCGCGTGGCAGACGGCCGCCGGTGGCGCCGGCGAGATCCGGATCGAGCGGTTCGTGTCGTACAACGACCGCAACCACGTGCTCGACTTCCCGATCGTGAACGACGGCACCGCCGAGCGCCTCCTCACCGGCGCCGACTTCGACATCGAGTCGGTCGTCAAGGCCAAGGACGGCACGTTCTGGGTCGGCGAGGAGTTCGGCCCGTTCCTGCTGCACTTCGACGCCGAGGGCACGCTGCTCGAGAAGCCGTTCGCGCTCGACGGCGCGAAGTCGCCGCAGAACCCGTACCTGCAGCCCGGTGAGACCCCGCGCGTGCGCGCCAGCCGCGGCTTCGAGGCCCTCGCGGCGTCGGTGAACGGGCGCTACCTGTATCCGGTCGTGGAAGGCTCGTATGCGGACGACAGCGACCTGCGCCGCCGGGAGATCCTCGAGTTCGACACGCGCGCGGGCGCCTACACCGGCCGCACGTGGAGCTACCAGACCGATCAGGAGCCGAACGTCATCGGCGACGCGTTCACCGTCCGGGGCGGCGCGCTGCTGCTCATCGAGCGCGATGACTTCGAGGGCGAGCAGGCCGTCACCAAGCGCGTGTACCAGGTCGACCTGCGGCGCACCGACGCCGAGGGCTACCTCGAGAAGACGCTCGTGCTCGACGCGCTCCGCATCGCCAACCCGCACGGCATCGGCGCGGGCGACGGCTACGGCACCGGCGAGATCTACTCGCTGCCCGTGCAGTCGTTCGAGACCGTCGTGCAGCTGAAGGACGGCAGCCTGCTCATCGGCAACGACAACAACTACCCCGGCAACGACGCGCGCATCCCCGGAACGCCCGACGACACCGAGTTCGCGATCATCGACCTCGACAAGACGAAGATCGAGCCGTCGACGGTCAGCCTCATCGGCCATCGGGGCGCGAGCGGCTCGCGCCCCGAGCACACGCTCGCGGCGTACGAGACGGCGATCGTCCAGTGCGCCGACTACATCGAGCCCGACGTGGTCTCGACGAGGGACGGCGTTCTGGTCGCGCGCCACGAGAACGAGATCGGCGGGACGACGGATGTCGCGGCCCACCCCGAGTTCGCCGCGCGCAAGACCACGAAGCTCATCGACGGCGCCTCGGTGACGGGCTGGTTCACGGAGGACTTCACGTTCGCCGAGCTGCGCACCCTCCGCGCGAAGGAGCGGCTGCCGCAGACGCGTCCCGCGAACACCGCGTTCGACGGGCTCTACGTCATCCCGACGCTCGACGAGGTCATGGACCTCGCTCGCCACTCCGTGAGCTGCGACGGCCGGCCCGTCGGCGTGTACCCCGAGACGAAGCATCCGTCGTACTTCGACTCGATCGGCCTGTCGCTCGAGGAGCCGCTCGTCGCGGCCCTCGAGGCGAACGGACTCGACCGCGCGAACGCGCCGGTGATCCTGCAGAGCTTCGAGACCGCCAACCTGCGGGAGCTCGACGGCATGACCGACGTCACGCTCGCCCAGCTCGTGAACGCGTCGGGTCGTCCGTACGACTTCACGCTCGCGGGCGACACGCGCACCTACAAGGACCTCGTGACGCCGGCGGGCCTCGCCGAGATCGCGACCTACGCCGACGGCGTGGGACTCGAGAAGTCCGTCATGATCCCGCGCACCGCCGACGGCCGCCTGGGCACGCCCACCGCGGTCATCGCCGACGCGCACGCCGCGGGGCTCACGGTGCACGGCTGGACCTTCCGCGCCGAGAACCAGTTCCTGCCCGTCGACTTCCGCTCCAGCATCGACCCCGCCGCGTACGGCGACCTGGACGGCGAGATCCGCGCATTCGTCGCCGCGGGCATGGACGGCGTCTTCAGCGACCACCCCGGCATCGCCGCGGTGACCATCGACACGGTGACGCTCGCGAGCTGAGTTCGGGCGCGGCGACCGTACGAACGGAGTGGGTGATGCTGCGGCATCACCCACTCCGTGCGTTCCGGTGCGACATTGCCACCTGGCACAATGCGGAGGATGGTGCCGCCGGGGGGCGGCGCCTGCGACGAAGGGACGTGTATGGCCATCGAAGGCACCCCCGGAGCGGGACTGACGAAGGAGCAGCTTGCGGAGGAGGTGACCCACCTCGCCACACCGGACCTGCTGAAGACGCCGTTCGGAGACTTCGAGTTCTTCGACGGAGTACCCAAGACGGACTCGGTGCAGTCGATCTACGACGCACTCGATCTGCTGCGCGGCATCGACGCGTTCCTGACCGCCGTGCCCGGCGCCTCGCTCGTCGCGATGCGTCGTGGTCTGCGCAGCGCGGGCGTCGACGCTCCCGACAAGATCGGCTTCACCGACCCGCGCGCGAACTCGGGCAGCATGTTCCTCACGCCCAACACCGAGACCACCTACGGCACGACGTTCCTGGATCTCAAGGCGTGGGGGCCGACGGTGATCGAGGCGCCACCGCAGTCGCTGTGCGTCGTCGACGACTTCTGGTTCCGCTACGTGGCCGACATGGGCCTCGCGGGGCCCGACAAGGGAGCCGGCGGGAAGTATCTGTTCCTGCCGCCCGGCTACGACGGCGAACGCCCCGAGGGCTACTTCACCTACGAGTCGCCGACCTACACCAACTGGGTGGTCCTGCGAGCGCTCGGCGGCGTTCCCGCGATGAAGCAGACGCGGATCTATCCGCTGGCCGAAGCGGAGTCACCGCGGGAGAACACCTTCCTCAACATCGCCGCCGTGCTTCAGAACACCGTGCACGCCAACGACTTCTCGTTCTTCGAGGAGATCGCCGAGCTCGTCGAGGAGGAACCGGAGACGGCGCTCGACCCTGAGCGTGCAGGCACCCTTGCGGCGATCGGGCTGGCGCACGGCACGCCCTTCGCCCCCGACGAGCACCGGCGCGGCATCCTCGATGACGCCGCCCGCCTCGGTGCCGCGATCTCGCGCGCGCTCGTCTACAAGCCGCGCGACCCCGACGCCTTCTTCTGGGAGGGCTCGTCGTGGAAGAACGCGTTCGTCGGCGGCAGCTATGAGTTCCTCCGTGGTGGCGCGCGCAACCTCGATGCCCGCACGCAGTTCCACTACTTCGCCACGGTGATCACGCCCGCGATGGCGCACGCACAGGTGGGCGCCGGCTCGGCCTACGCCTACACCGCCGAGGACGGCGAGGGGCACGTGCTCGACGGCTCCGCGACGTACTCGCTGCGCATCCCCGCCGACCCGCCGGCGAAGAACTTCTGGTCGGTCGACCTGTACGACACGCAGACCCGCTCGCTCCTGCAGTCCACGGAGTACCCCGCGCTCGCGAGCCTTTCGGGCACAGTGCAGGCCGAGGACGACGGTTCGTATGTGCTGTGGTTCTCGCCGACCGCGCCCGAGGGCAAGGAGTCGAACTGGATCCCGACGCTCCCCGGCAAATCGTGGTTCCCGGTGGTGCGGCTCTATGGCCCGCTGGAGCCCTGGTTCGACAAGACGTGGCAGCTGCCGGAGATCGTTCGCGAGGTCTGAGCTCGCGCCGCGTGCGACGGTGAGGGGACGGATGCTGCGGGCCGCGGCATCCGTCCCCTCACTGATTCACCGCACCCGGCGGCCGTGCGCGAGGTCGATGAGGCGCGACAGCACGTCGCCGCCGCCGCGCAGACCGTTGTGCTCGTGCTCGCTCGTGATCCACGGCGTGACGCCGGGCAGGAGCCGTGCCGTCTCCATCGAGAACTCGAACGGCACGTACACGTCGTTGACGTACACGGCGGTGGCACCGCGTGCGTCGGACGCGGCGAGCGCGTCGGCGTCGTAGAGCGACGGCCACTCGAACTCCGCGAGCGCGAGGGTCACGTCGCGCCACGGCTGGAAGCCGGGCACCGTGTCGAGCCACTCCCGGCGCACGTGCTCGCCGGTGAAGAGCGTCGGGTCTTCGCGGAAGTCTGCGGGCTCGGTGCGCTCGGCCGACCAGCGGGTCGCGTAGCCGTCGGCGTAGCTGGATTCGTGAAAGACGAAGTACAGCGGGTTGCGGGTGCCGAACGGCATCGCGGCCGCGAGGTCGTGGCGGAAGGCGTTCGATCGCGGGTCGCGTTCGAGCAGACCCCACACCGTCTGCCACCCGTCGTTGAGGCCGAGCGCCGATCCCACCGAGCGCACCCGTGAGACCGACGCCACCTCCCCGCCGGGCAGGATGAGCTCGCCGTCAACCGCGAGGTCGATCACGCGCCGCATCGCGTCGCGGTGCGCGGGGAAGCGGCGGTAGTACTTCTCCGACTCTTCGCGCATCTTGTCGTAGGTCACGGCGTAGACGTCGTCGGGGTGGCGGCCCACGGCGCTCAGACCGCCGGTGATGTAGACGTGCTCGAGGGACGCAGCATCCGTCGAGAGATACGCCAGGGTGGTGAACCCGCCGAAGGACTGGCCCAGCACGCTCCACCGCTCGGCGCCGAGGTGCTGCCGCACCGCCTCGCCGTCGCGCACGATCGCGTCGGCGCGCAGGTGCGTGATGTACTCGGCGAGCTCGGACGCGTCGCGCTCGAGATCGTCGTCGCCGACGGGCGTCGAGAGCCCCGTGCCGCGCTGATCGAGCAGCACGACGCGGTAGTGCTCGAGCGCCGCGTCGAGCCACGACGGCCCCGACGGCGAGTGGAACGCGCGCGGCGCCTCGTGCCCCGGCCCGCCCTGCAGGAACACCAGATACGGCAGGCTCTCGCCGCCCTCTCGCGTGACCACCGCCGCGTGGATGTCGATCGTGCGGGCGTCCGACGGATCGCCCCACACCAGGGGGACCGTGAGGAAGTGGTCGTCGATGGTCAGATCCTGCATGCGGCGCGTCGTCACGGACATGGCACGAGCCTATTCGCGACCGCCGACGTCGACCGTGGGACGGACGGAAGCCGGCTCAGCCCGCGGCTGCGAGGGCCGCCCACGCGCCTGCGACGAGGAAGACCGGCGCGCCGAGGATGCCGCACCAGAAGCTGCGCGCGACGTCATCCGACGGCGCGAACAGCGCCCACCCGGCGACGCCGACCAGCAGCACCGCCGGCACGAAGAGGAACGGCTGGTGCAGCGCCGGCGCGAGGACGACGAGGTCGAGGCCGACGAACGCGAGGAGGGCGGGCGAGGCGAAGTCGGACCATCCCCCGCGGACCGCGAGGATCGCGAGCACCACCGCGAACGCGAGCTCGACCCAGAAGACGACGACGTACACGACGAACGCCGTGGTTCCCGGCTCGATCGCGGTCGGTGTCGCCCACAGCCGCGCGAGGAGGACCGTGCCGAGCACCGCGAGCGCGATCCCCGCGAAGCTCCCGAGGCCGAGCACCGCTCGCCACCACCAGCCGCGCGGCGGATGCTCCTGCGCCCACGTCGCCCACAGCAGCGAGGCCAGGCCGAAGACCGCCGCGATGACGGCGAGGTCCCGCGGGTAAGCGCCCGTCATGGCCGCACTCTACTGAGGCCCGGCCGCCCACGCCGGGGTACAGCATCCGTTCCAGGTCCGAACGCCCCGTCGAGACCGGGGATCCGCCGCGAGACCCATGGTGTCGGCCCTTGTCTCGGCGCCAGGCCCCGGTCTCGGCGAGACAGCGGCGACCGGTGGCGCCGGATCAGCCGCGCGTGCGCCTCTTGTCGCGCGACGGCACGAACCGGAACCGCCGCGGTCGCCGGGTCGCGCCCTGGGCGACGGCCGGCAGCACGATGGGCTGCGTGACGATCGCGTCGACGACCATCGAGCCGTCGGTGGGTCCGATGACCGGGATCGGGGTCGTGAGCGTGGCCTCCATCGGGGCGATCGGCGCCTTGGCGAGCTGACGGTGCGCGTGGATGTACGCGGGCACGAGCACGACCACGGCGCCGAGCCACGCGAGCGGGTTGCTCGCCGCGACGCCGATGAAGCCGAAGATGCTGCCCAGCACGACGGCCGCACCGACGCGCATGACGAGCTCGATCACGCCGGTCACGGTGGGGATGAGGGTGTGGCCGAGTCCCTGCAGAGCGCCGCGGAGGACGAACAGGATGCCGAGGATCCAGTAGGTCGCGCCGTTGATGGCGAGCATCTGCGCGGCGAGGTCCACGACCTCGGCCGAGCCTTCGTCGATGAACAGGCGCACCGTCATCGCGCCGAAGGCGATGAGCAGGGCACCGAGCACGATGGCCGCGCCCACCGACATCCACGTCGCCTCGATCACGCCGCGGCGGATGCGGTCGGGCCGGCCGCCGCCGTGGTTCTGCGCGACGAACATCGACACGGCGAGGCCGAGCGACTGCAGGAGGGCGACGGCGAGACCGTCGACCCGGGATGCCGCGGTGTACGCGGCGACCGCGTCCGCGCCCAGCTCGTTCAGCGCGACCTGCACCGAGAGGGTTCCGATCGCGATGATCGAGGCCTGGAAGCCCATCGGCAGACCGAGGCGGAGGTGCTCCGCGAGCTCGGCCCGGCTGACACGCCAGTCGCTGCGGCGGACGTGGAGCACCGGCATCCGTCGCCGTACGAACTCGAGGCAGAGCAGCACCGAGATCGCCTGCGACACCACCGTCGCGAGCGCCGCGCCGCCCACGCCCCAGCCGAGCGGGCCGACCATGACGATGACGAGCACGACGTTGAGCACGCAGGCGAGCGTGAGGAAGACGAGCGGCGTGCGCGAGTCGCCGATGGCGCGGATGATCGCCGACAGGTAGTTGAAGAACATCATCGCGCCCGCACCGAGGAAGCTGATCTGGGCGAAGACGATGGCGTCGTCCATGAGCTCGGCAGGGGTCTGCAGCAGCTCGAGCAGCGGCGCCGTCAGCAGCGGTGCGCCGACGGTGAGCAGGAGGGTGCAGATGCCCGTGAGGATCGTGCCCGCCGCGACGGAACGGCGCACCGCCGCATAGTCGCGCGCCCCGAACGCCTGCGCGGTCGGGATCGCGAAGCCCGACGTGAGACCCCACGCGAACCCCAGCAGCAGGAACAGCATGCTGCCCGTCGCTCCCACCGCGGCCAGCGCATCGACGCCGAGCTGGCGCCCCACGACGACGGCATCGACGAAGTGGTACAGCTGCTGCACCACGTTGCCGATCAGCAGCGGGACGGAGAACAGGAGGATGACGCGCCAAGGGCGGCCCGTCGTCAGGGCGGTGGTCATGAGGGCGGCTCTCGAACGAGAAGGCGAGGAGGGGGACGGATGCCGCGCCCGCAGGCGACGGAGAGGTGCCGAGTGGCAGAGGCCAGTGTATCGAATCGATTCGGGAGCACCATCCCCAATTCTGGATCTTGCGCAAAACCCGGCCTGATCGGACAGTGGCGCGTGGGGTGAATGATTCACATATTTGTTCTTATTTGCGGTGCCACGACAGGCTCCTTTGCGCTAGAATATCGATCAGAGATTCGAAGATAGGATCGGCCCGTTCAGGGCGTCGACTGGAGCGGTTTCCGCCGCGGGCAGGTGTTGAGGCAGACCGCGAGTGATGCGCGGGAATCTCGCCCCACCTCATCCTGACTGCGAGCCTCATGTCTGCGATTCCCGACCCCGGCACCGACGGGGGCGACCCCGGATCGGTCGCGGCGGGCGGAACTCGACCGCCGGGCACTGGTCGCCGACCTGGCGACGTCGACCCAGGTGTCGGAGTGGAGCGTGAACCGACTGCTGTCGGAAGCGGCCGACTTGTGTGCCCGTTTCGCCGGCGGGGTGGAGGCCCTCGAGCGCGGAGAGATCTCTCGGCAGCACCTCTCGGTGATCCACGACGCCGGCGCCCCGATCGTCGACGACACCGCGCGCGCCGAGTTCGTCAGGCTGGCGCTCGAACGCGCCGCGAACCTGACCGCGGGACGCCTGGCCCCGGTGCTCCGGGTGATCGCCGAACGATTCCTCGAGCGCACCCTGAAGGAGCGCCACGAGGAGGCCGCAGTCGGGCGCCGCATCGAAGTCGTCGACCTGCCGGACGACATGGCCGCGCTGACGGCGATCCTGCCGGCGACGCTGGCGCACGGCATCGAGGATCGCCTCACCCAGCAGGCACGTTCGGTCATCGCCGCGCGGGGCACGGGCGAGGGTGACGACGAAAGCGTCGGCGAGGCGGCCGAAGTCGACGAGCGCACGATGGACCAGCTCCGCGTCGACATCTTCACCGACACCCTGCTCACCGCCGGACCCGAGGACTGCGTCGCCGGGACCGGCCTCGACGCCATCCGCGCCACCGTGCAGGTCACCATCCCGGTGCTCACGATGACCGGCGCATCCGCCGAGCCGGTGCTGCTTGCCGGGTACGGCCCGATCGATACCGACACCGCTCGGGTCCTCGCCGCCCGCGCCACCGGCTGGGAACGCGTGATGACCTCCCCGGTCACGGGCAGCGTCCTGGCCGTCGACCGCTATCGACCCGGACCCGCGCTGAACCGGTTCCTCGCGGCCCGTGATGAGCACTGCCGCTTCCCGGGCTGCCGTCGCCCCGTCTGGCGCTGCGACATCGACCACACCATCCCCGCCGCCGAAGGCGGACCCACCCACCACGCGAACCTCGCCCACCTCTGCCGTGGCCACCACACCCTGAAGGGCGTCACGGCGTGGACTGTCGAGCAGATCTCGCCCGGCGTCATGGTGTGGACCAGCCCGACCGGCCGCAGACACACCGACCGCCCCGAACCGGTCGTGAGATTCACCTCGGACCACACCGCTGACCGGGTACGCCGCATGATGCGCGAACCCTGGCTCTTCCCCGTCGACGATCCGCCTGAGTCCCCCGACGCGCCACCCTTCTAGCCGGACCGCCGGGTCGCAGCATCCGTTCCACGAAGCCCGCGAATCGACACGCGACGCAGTCCTGTGACGAGCACACCTCCGACCAGGAGCATGCCGCCGATGATCTCGGCGGCCGTGGGGATCTGCCCGAGCAGCAGCGCGGCCGACGTCATCGCGACCACGGGGGCGAGCAGCACCCACGGCACGACGGCCGCAGAGGGGTTCCGGGCCAGGAGGCCGTTCCAGATCGAGTAGCCGATGATCGTGCACAGCACAGCGGTGTAGAGCGTCGACAGCAGGGACTGCCAGCCGAATGCGGCGATACCCGAGGCGATCGCCTCCGGACCCTCGACCACGAACGACAGCATCAACGCCGGAACGGGCACCACGAGCGCCGACCACACCGTGAGCGACAGCGACCCCAGACGCCCGGGACCGCTGACCACCCCGGCGCGGCGGGAGATCACGTTCCCGATCCCCCATGAGAATGCCGCGGCGAGAGCCAGCGCCACCGCGAGCGCGGGAGCGTCGCCACCGCGACCGGCCGCCACGATCGCGAGACCGACGATGCCCAATCCGATCCCGGCGATCTGCGGCACGGTCGGGCGCTCCCGCAGCACGGCGGCGGCGATGAGGATCGTGAACACCGCCTGCGCCTGCAGCACGAGCGCGGCGAGCCCCGGCTGCAGCCCCAGCGCCATCGACGTGTACAGGAGCCCGAACTGCCCGAGGCTCATGAACAGGCCGACGCCGATGACGGTACGCCACGAGGTGCGGGGCCGCGGAACCACGAACACCGCGAGCGCGACCACCAGGAAGCGGATCGCGACGAACAGCAGCGGCGGCACGCCTGTCATCCCCCAGTCGATCACGACGAAGTTGAACCCCCAGAGGGATGCCACGGCCGCGGCGAGCATCATGTCGCTTCTCTTCACGACTCTCACTTCATCCCATCGCGGGATGAAGCACCAGCGATGCTTTTGCCATGAAACGATGTAGCGTTGCTTCATGATCGATCTCGAAGCCGTGCAGTCGCTTCGCGCGGTCGCCACGCAGGGCAGCGTGGTCGCAGCGGCGACGAGTCTCGGGTACACGCCGTCCGCGGTGTCGCAGCAGGTCAAGCGCCTCGAACGTGAGACCGGCGTCGCCCTCCTCGAACGCGCCGGCCGCGGAGTCATCCTCACGGACGCCGGCACGCGCCTCGTCGTCGCATCGACGCCGATCCTCGCCGACCTCGAACGACTCCGCGCCGATCTCCAGCTCACCGCGGGGCCCGACGATCGGGTGGTGGGCGAAGTCCGGCTCGCCGCCTTCTCGACCGTCGTGCGGGGCGTGGTCATTCCGGTGCTGACCTCGCTCGCCGAGCGGCATCCCGAACTCGCTCTGCCCCTGCGCGAGAGCGAGCCGTGGGAGACGATCGCGCTCGTGGCGTCGGGCCAGCGCGACCTCGGCATCGTGCACCGCTGGGGCGGCGTCGCCCTGGCGATGCCCGATCACCTCGTCTCGACACCGCTGTTCACAGACGTCGCCGACGTCATCCTGCATCGCGACCATCCGCTCGCGGGCCGCACGGTGCTGCATCCCGAAGAGCTGGCGGGGGAGACGTGGGTCGCGACGTTCGAGGCGACGATCTGCCGCCAGTGGCTGCGCCGGCTCTTCGACGGCGTCCCGAACGCCCCGCGCATCGTGCACGAGTCGATGGAGTTCCAGAACCACCTCGAGCTGGCGCGCGCGGGCCGCGCGGTGGCACTGGTGCCCCGGCTCGGCCGTGGCGAGCTCGGGCCCGACCTGATCGCGATCCCGACCGTCGAACCGGCGTCGACGCGCGACGTCCTCGCGGTGCATCGCCGCACCCAGGAGGATTCCCCCGCCCTGCGCGCGGCGCTCGACGCAATCGTGGAGCACGCGCGCGCGATGTGACCCGGGCCGACCCGAGCACATCCCCAGCTCAGGCGAAGGCGAATTTCAGCGTGTTGAGGTGCGCGCGGCTGAGCTCGGCAGCCCGCCGGGCGTCACGGTCGGCGATCGCGTCGACGACGGCGGCATGGGCGGCCTGATCGGCCTCATGCGAAGCCGTCGGACGGATCTTGAGCATGTCGACCATCGCACTGCGCACGCGCGGCGTGAATCCGTCGAAGAGCTCGAGAAGCACCTCGTTCCCGGAGGCCGCGACGATGAGCCGGTGCAGCGCGGTGTCGACATCGACATGCGGCTCCGGCGCGGGATCGGCCGTCGCGCGCGCCGCGAGCGCGGCCCGCATCGCACGCAGCTGCGCCGGTGTGCGCCGCTCGGCGGCGAGCGCGGCGGCCTCCGCTTCGATGGCGATGCGCGCCTCGAGGACGGTCGTGATCGAGGCGCGTCGAAGCACCGTGTCCCAGTCGTCGGTGACATCGAGCGCGGTGACGAAGACTCCGGCACCCTGGCGCGAGTCGAGCACACCCTTGCCGGCGAGCTCGCGGATGGCCTCACGGATCGTGGAGCGCCCCACGCCCAGCTGGGCGGCGAGCGTCGTCTCGCCCGGCAGCCGCTGGCCCAGCGCGAACTCGCCATCGCGAATGCGCCCGAGCAGCACCTCCGCCGCCTGCGCCGCGAGCGGTGCGCGATGGACGATCGGGGCCATTCAGATCCTCCGGTTGTCAGACGGGCGGCGGACGAACACATCGTGAGCTTAGCCTGCCCCTCTTGTTGTTCGACTTTACTTGTCGACTTGTCTGAGGAGTAGAGTGCTCGCATGACTTCTCCTCCCACCACCTCCGTACGCCGGCGCGCGCGCTTCTGGTCGCTCGTCGGCACTCACGTGATGAACGACTTCCAGACCGGCGCCGCGGCTGCCCTGCTCCCGTACTTCGTGGTCGAACAGCACTACGACTACGCCGCGGTCGCCGGGCTGACCCTCGCCGCGACCGCGCTGTCGAGCATCTTCCAGCCGGTCTTCGGGTGGCTCACCGACCGGTTCTCGCTGCGACCACTGGTCGTGATCGGCCTCCTGGTCGCGGCACTGGGCATCGCCCTCGCCGGCCTGACCTCGGCGAACTACTGGCTCACATGGCTCGTCATCTCGCTCTCGGGGCTGGGCGTCGCCGGGTATCACCCGGCAGCGACCGTCGCCGCCAAGGAAGCGGGTGGCGGCACCAACCGGTCCATGAGCATCTTCTCGGTGGGCGGCAACGTCGGCGCGGCGATCGCACCGATCGGTGTCGGCCTCACCGTCGGCATTCTCGGCCTCCAGGCGACGCCGCTGCTGCTCATCCCCACGATCGCGGTGGCCGCGATCTACCTGGTGCTGAATCGCCGCGCCACAGCTCCGCTCTCGGCCGCCTCCGCGAGCAGAGCCGAGGACGCGGCATCCATTCCTCCCCGCGATCTGTGGGGGAGGTTCGCGTGGCTGCTGCTGATCGTCAGCCTGTGGTCGATCGCCTATGTGGGCGCTCGGTCCTTCGTGGCGCTGGACGTGATGGACCGGTTCGGCACGACCGCAGAGATCGGCACGGTCGCGCTGACCGTGTTCTCGCTCGCAGCCGCGCTCGGCACTCTCGTCGGCGGGTTCTTCGCCGACCGATTCGGACGCGTGCGAATGATCGTCCTCGGCTACGCCCTGGCCACGGCATCGGCGGTGGGCTACGTCTTCGCGTCCGGCGAGATCACGGCGATCGTGCTGGCCGGCGTGCTCGGCTGGGCGCTGTTCCTCCCGTTCGCCCTGCACGTCACGCTGTCGCACGCCTACCTGCCGCGGCACCTCGGCACCGCGAGCGGGGTGACCCTCGGCATGGCGACCGCGCTCGGCGGGCTGCTGACACCGCTTCTCGGGGTGCTCGCCGACCATGCGAACCCGCAGGCAGTGTTCGTGGTGCTGGCCGGCGTCATCGCGGCGGCGCTCGTCTGCTCGCTCTTCGTGCGTGAACGCACCGACGTCACGTCCCGCGGGCGGACCGAGGAGGCGACGGATGCCTCGACAGCAGCATCCGATGGCGTGCCGGCGGGTCGGCGCTGAACGCCGACACAGCTCAGTCCGAGGTCCCGCGCCCAGAGCGCAGAGGTGAGAACCAGGCCAGGAGCGCCGCGATCGCGAAGATCACCGCGACGGCGATGAGCGTCCAGCGATCGCCGACGAGCGCGACCGCCGCGCCTCCGGCGAGCGCGCCGATCGCGGCCGCGGTGCGGTTGGCCGAGCGGATGTTCGCATTCACGCGGCCGAGCAGGCGGTCGGGGGTGACCGTCTGTCGCAGGGCCATCTCGTTGGCGTTCTCGACACCGCCCGCGAGCCCGTGGAGCGCGAGCGCGGCGAAGAGGAGCGCGGGTCCGGCGGGGACCCAGGCCGCCACCGCGGCGAGCGCCCACGCTATCGGGTACATCGCCCGCGCCACGACGATGGTCGGGCCGATGCCCAGCAACTCGCCGATCCGAGCCGCGAACGTCGCCCCGACCAGCGCACACGATCCCGACACCGCGAGCAGCAGGCCGAACGTGAACGCCGTGAACCCCAGCGCGCGCAGCGCCAGCAGCGACAGGACCGTGAGCGCCAGGCCGTTGGCGAAGAACCACACGTGCGTGGACACGGCGAGCGGGCCGAGGGTGCGGTGCGCGTACGCCCACCGGAGGCCCTCGCGGATCTCGCGGCCGAGATGCCGATCGCGCCGCCGCTCGCGGGTCTCCTCGACGCGGATGCTCGCGTTCAGCGCGTCATCCACGATGTAGCTGATCGCGTCGACGAGCAGCGCGATCGGCGCGCCGAGCAGCGCCACGAGGCCACCGCCGAGGGCCGGACCGAGCGTCTGGGCCGCGGCATCCGTCTGATCCAGTCGCGCGTTCGCGACGACGAGCCGGGAACGGGGCACGAGCCGGGGGAGGAAGGACTGCGTCGCCGCGAAGCCGAAGACGGAGAATGCGCCGAACAGCAGCAGCAGCACGACGAGCATCCAGATCTGGAGCGCGCCGACGAGCCACAGCACGGGGATCGCGCCGAGCGACACCGCCCGCCCCACGCTCGCCCACACGAGGATCGGGCGGCGACGCCAGCGGTCGGTGTACGCGCCGGCGAAGAGCCCGAGCACGGCGTACGGCACGAACTGCGCCGCGCCGACGATGCCGACCTCGAACGGCGTCGCGTGCAGCAGCTGCACCACGAGCACCGGCATCGCGACGGCGGTGACCGCCGTGCCGAACGAGCTGATGGCCGCCGCGGTCCAGAAGCGGGCGAACGACGACCGGGGTTCCGGCCCGCGCCCACCCTCCACCGGATCGCTCACGACCGCCGATCCGGCGAGGTCACCCCCATCCGCCACGTACTCATCATGCCCCGGGCGGGCCGTCGAGCACCGTCGGGATGTACTCGAGCAGCTGGATGCGCCCGTCGAACGTGCGTGCCTCCACGAGATCCAGGCGCACGTCGGGGTAGCCGTCGAAGATCCGGTCCTGTCCGGTTGCGCCCGTGATCACCGGGAACACGCCCACCCGGTAGCGGTCGACGAGGCCCGCGAGCAGCAGCGACCGGCAGAGGGCGACACTGCCGAGCGTGCGGAGCGGCCGGTCGGACTCCTCCTTCAGCCGCCGGACGAACGCGACAGCATCCTCGCGGACGAGCGTCGTGTTCTCCCAGGCGAGCGGCTCCTCGAGCGTGGACGAGAAGACGTACTTCTGGATGCCGCCGAGCATGTCGGTGCCCTCCTCGCCGCCGGCGGTGAGCTCCGACATGAGGCGGAACGTCGTCGCCCCCATGAGCAGCGGATCGTCCTTGTCCGGCGACTCGGCGAGCCAGCCCAGGTACTCGGGACCTTCCATCCCCCAGAAACCCGGCCACCCCTCCGCGGCGCCGTAGCCGTCGAGAGAGATGATGAAGTCGACCGTCACGGTCTGCATGGGACTCTCCTTCGTGTCCGGTTCTCGCCGCGTTCTGCGGGAGTTCTTTTCTCGAGCGGATGCCTCGACCGAGCCTATGCGCCGCCTCCGCGCGCCGACACCCCCCGCGTCGCGAACCGAACCCATCGCGGAATCGGGGACGGTCTGACATGATTTCTCCCACCGCAGATTGGAAGCTGTCGTGAAGCAGCCATCAGAAGGTTCTTCACCGGTCGCGCCGATACCCCGCTACCGGCGCACATTCGCGGGGGTTCTCGGGGGCCTCGTCGGCCTCCTCGCGCTCAGCGTCATCGCGGGTGTGCTGGTCGTCGCGCCGCTTGCGCCGGCCATCGCGATCGGCGGGCACGCGGCCAGCAGCGCGGTGTCGCTGTTCGACCACATGCCGAGCTACCTCGAGATCGACCGTCTGATGCTGCCGACGACGATCTACGCCCGTGACCCGTCGACCGGGCAGGACGTCGAACTGACGTCGTTCTACGACCAGAACCGCGAGCCCGTCGCGTTCGACCAGGTGTCGCTCGTCATGTACGACGCGATCCTCGCCTCCGAGGACCCGCGGTACTACGAGCACGGCGGCGTCGACATCCTCGGCACCACGCGCGCCCTGATCAAGAACGCGCAGGGCGGTCAGACGCAGGGCGGTTCCTCGATCAGCCAGCAGTACGTGAAGAACGTGCTGGTCCAGCGCTGCGAACGCGACGCGGAGACCGTGTACGAGACGAACGAGGCGGGCGAGACGGTCGTCGACGAGAACGGCGCCGCCGTCGTGAAGATGACGCGCGACCAGGTGCTGCAGCAGTGCTGGCTCGACGCCACGCAGGCGGACGGAGTGCAGGGCTACGAACGCAAGCTGCAGGAGATCCGCTACGCCGTCCAGCTCGAGCAGAAGTACTCGAAGAACGACATCCTGCTGGGCTATCTCAACATCGCGAACTTCGGCGGCACGACCTACGGCATCGAGGCGGCCGCGCGCTACTACTTCAGCACCACGGCCGCCCAGCTCACGCTGACGCAGGCGGCGACGCTCGCGGGCATCGTGCAGAACCCCAACACGTTCCGGATCGACCGGGCGCAGGGCTCGATCTTCGGAGGCGACGGCACCAGGTACAACAAGGCCGCCGACGGCTCGGTGGACGACGTGACCCCCGGCACGCTGGCGGGCCTGGACACCCTCCTCGCCGACGGCACGATCACACCGGAGCAGTACCTCGCAGCCGGGGACGCCTACAGTGCGACCAAGGGGCGCCAGCTCTACGTGCTCGACAGGATGCGCGAGGACGGCCGCATCACCACCGCGCAGTACATCGCCGCGGCGATCGAGCCGATCACCCCGGCGCTGCAGCTGCCGCCCACCCGGTGCGGGTCCAGCGCGGCCCCGTTCTTCTGCCAGTACGTGGTGAATACCGTGCAATCGGACCCCGACTACGCGAGCGCGTTCGGCGCGACGCCGGAGGACCGGCAGAAGTCGCTGACGCGCGAGGGCCTGAACATCTACACGACCCTGGACTGGAACCTGCAGAACGCGTCGCAGGACGCCATGCACCGGTACGCGCCCGAGACCGTGGCGGGCATGTCGTTCGGGTCGGCGTCGGTGAGCATCGAGGTCAACACCGGCCGCATCCTCGCGATCAGCCAGAACAACCGGTTCACGGAGGACCGCGACCTCGCCCTCACCGACCCGGTGTACAGCTCACTCGTCTACGCCGGCGACATGATGCACGGGGTCTCGACGGGATTCCCGACCGGGTCCACCTTCAAGCTGTTCACCCTCGTCGACTGGCTCGAGACCGGGCACACGTTGTCCGACACGGTCAACGGCACCCTCCGGGCCATCCCCCGGCTCCGGGACCGCTGCGAGGGCACGTGGATCAACCGCGAGAACCACGTCGTGCGCAATTTCGGCGGCGCGGCCGGCTACGTGGGAACGCCCTTGCAGTTCACCGCACAGTCCCTCAACAGCGGCTTCCTCGGCATGGCGGAGCAGCTGGACCTCTGCGACATCGAGAATGTCGCGGCCCGGATGGGCGTCGCCCGCGGCGACGGCGACCCTGTGGACCTCGACGGCGCCGCCTCGATCATCGGGACCAACAACATCGCCCCCGTCGCCATGGCCGGGGCGTTCGCGACCGTCGCGAACGGCGGCGTCTACTGCATGCCGCGCGTGATCGAGCGCGTGGTCAACGCCGACGGCACCGAGCTTCCGGTGCCGGGCAACCGGTGCACACAGGCCATCAGTCCCGAGGTGGCGGCGGCCACGGCGTTCGCGCTGCAGGGCGTCATGCGTCCAGGCGGCACCGGGTCGGGCGGCAACCCCAACGACGGCACGCCGATGCTGGGCAAGACCGGAACGCACGAGAACATCCAGACGTGGCTGGTCGAGTCGAGCACCCGCGTGACGACCGCGGTGTGGGTCGGAAACACCACCGGCTTCGGCGACGTGTTCCGGTCCTTCTACAACGGCCGGGCGCTGTCGACGATCCGACTGCCGATGACCCGCGACATCCAGGCGGCCGCGAACCAGCTCTACGGGGGCAGTGACTTCCCCGCGCCTCCCGCGAACCTGGTGCGCCGCGCCGCGCCGCCGCGCCCGGGTCCGGCACCCGCTCCCGGTCCGGACCAGCCCCCGGACGACAACGGCAACAGCAACGGCAACGGCAACGGCAACGGCAACGGCAACGGCGGGAATGGCAACGGGAATGGCAACGGCAACGGCAACGGTTGAGACTCGTCGTCGCCCGAGGGTTTGAGCGGACCCCGGGCGACAGCATCCGTTTTCCCGATCGTGTATCTGGCGAAGACGTCGGCGACTCTCGGTGCCTCGGAACATCCGTTCTGCACGTCCGTTTCCTTGGGGAGGAAAGCCCATGTCTCGAACCGCCGGCCGACGCCGCAGCTTCACGAAGCTCGCAGCCGGCCTGACCGCGACCGCGGCGCTCACCGTGACGACACTCGTCGTCAGTGCGCTGCCCGCCGCCGCCTTCAAGCCGTACACCCACAACGCCACCGCCGAGAACGCCTACGACGACGTCACCGACGACGGGAAGGTGACCGTCGAAGGCGCCGAGTACACCGTCCGCGCCGAGATCGTCACCGCGCTGCGCAACCAGCCGGCCGCGTACAACGCGGGCGTGATCGGCCCCGACGGGTTCCCCGACCTGGCCTACGGCCAGTCGGCGATCCACCCCGACGAGACGGGCAGGTGGCTGCAGCACATCATGACCGCAGCGTGGGACGCGCAGGACGACACAGGCCGCAGCGCCACCGAGAAGCAGCAGATCCTCGCCTTCGCGTACGGCTTCATGACGCATGCCGCCGGCGACATGTGGGCGCACACGCTGATCAACCAGGTGGCAGAGGGCATCTTCCCAGGCGTCGGCGAGATCCTCGACCTCGAGGACCCGACGGCGCTCGAGATCGCCCTGCGCCACGTGATCGCCGAGGGCTACGTCGGCGATGCGACGGCGGGCTTCGACGGCAACTCCCGGCGTTCGCAGGTCGCGGGCGAGACCGACGAGACCGGACCCGAGTACAGCAACGACTCCACGCCGGCGTTCGAGTACTCCGCGCCGACGGCGTGGATCTACGACACCCTCGTCGACCCGAACAACCCGCTGCCGGTCGGCACGTGCGGCGACGGCATCGACGACGACGGCGACGGGACGGCGGATGACGGATGCCCCGGCCTCGCGTACACCGTGGGCGACGAGCCCGAGCCGAACCGCGGCCCGCTCATCGACTACTTCATCGACCTCAAGGCCAAGCTGCAGGTCGAGCGCGCGGCGATGCAGAAGGACCTCGACTACGAGGACTGCAACATCGTCGACTGGGACTGCTACGAAGTGGTCGAGAACGTCACGGTCGACACGGTGCGCGGCGTGACCGTGAAGCCGGTGACCGTGCAGGAATGCCGGGCCGAGTACTTCTGCGTCACGAGCCCGATCGACGAGGCCGACGATGCGATCGTCAACCCGGCGATCCTCGCCTACCTCGACGCGTGGATCGCCGACATCGACCGCGGTCTGCAGCACTGGCCGGAGCTCGGCGAGGCGCTGTCGAAGACGCTGTTCGACGCCGGCACCTTCCGCGACGCGCAGAACTTCCTGTGCGACGGCGACGCCGAAGAGGGCGAGACCGACGAGGTGCTCGACACCGACCGTGCGAAGTGCGAGGACGGTATCGGCATCTTCCAGGTCGCCGGCTACACGCTCGGCGGGCTGAACGACAGCGACAAGCCCGGCTTCATCAACGAGTACCTGCTGTCGATGCTCGGCGCGCCCGACTTCGTCGGCGAGGTCGTCGAGGAGGGCGGCGCCGTCTTCCTGTGGCTGCAGGACTTGCTGCAGTCGATCATGCCCGACATCGACTTCCTCGACCCGCTGGTCGCCGACGCGAAGGAGCTCGTGCTCGAGCTCGCGTCCGAGGCTCTCGGCTTCGACGTCGAACTGCTGTCGGACTTCCTGAAACACCCGACGCACTGGATGGAGGTCGGCTCGGCCGACATCGACGTGCCGTTCTCGGACAACGACGTGCACGTGGATCTGTTCGACGAGGGCGACCGCGAGTACCTCGACGCCGTCATGGGTCTCGTCGACCCGCTGGTCGGCGACCAGGTCGAGCTGCCGGACGGCACGGTCGTGCCCTCCTCACGCCTGAAGGACAGCGCCCAGTGGACGCTCGAGGACTTCGAGCCCGCCTATGACGCCGTCCAGATGTCGAAGCTCCTGCTGCTCGATGCGAACGGCCTCAACCAGGTCATCTCGGATCACCGCAGCCCGGGCCTCCTGCCGAGCGTGTCGACGGCGATCTACACGGATCCTGCGGGGCGTCCCGCGAACGTCATGATCGACGGGCTCGACGGGCAGCCGTGGCTGCGGAGCATCGACTCCGACCACTCCTGGCGCGCCGATCGCCTGCCTGTCTTCGACTCGCCCGACCCGGGCCACAGTTCGGAGGAGGAGCCCCGGTACGCCGGCACCGGCCAGATGCCGCTGTGGGAGTCGTGCGTCGCGCGCTCGACCTTCCGCGACGTGTTCCGCGACTGGGAGAACGGCGCCTGGTACCTGCCGGGGAAGAACTTCCCCGACCACGGCGACGCCCCGAGCGCGCCGGCGTGGATCGCCGGGTCGCTCAGCGCGGACTTCCAGATCACCGGTGACGAGGCCGTCGTCTCGGGCGTGCAGTGGGTGGGTGTGGACCACACGTTCACCGTCAGCGCCGCCGACGACTCCTTCACGCCGGAGTCGCTGACGACGACGTACGCCGTCCACCCCGCCGGCTCCGAGCCGACGTGGACGACGGTGAACGGTGCGGTCGCCGAGTTCGCCCTGCCGACGGACGCCGATGAGAACCTGGAGTGGGTCATCGAGTGGAAGACGTCGAGCGAGTGCGAGACGGTCACCGGAAGCCAGACGGTCCGCGTCGACCGCACGGCGCCGGTCGTCGACCTGAGTCAGCCGGCTGCCACCGGCTACGACACCGACGACTTCGCGAGCGTGCAGTACACGATCACGGATGCACTGAGCGGGGTCGAGTCGCAGTCCGTCACGTTCGATGGCACCGCGGTGCCGACGGGCTACGTGCTCGACATGTTCACGCTCGACACCGGTACGCACACGGCGGTGGCGACGGCGACCGACTTCGTCGGCAACACCGGCACGGCCACCCGGACATTCACACTGCTGGCCACGACCGAGTCGCTCAGCAACAACCTCACGCGGGCCGTCGCCGAGAAGCTTGTGACCGACCCGAAGGTCGAGAAGGGTCTGCGCGACAAGCTCAACGCGGCGCTCAAGAGCCACGCGACGGGCAAGCATCCGACCGAGGTGAATCAGCTCGGCGCCGTCGTGCAGCAGCTGGAGGGTCAGCGCGGCAAGGGCGTGAATGCGGTGTTCGCACAGCGCATGATCGGCTGGACGAACGATCTGATCGCTGTCCACTGACCCGGTGAGACACCGAGGCGGCCGGTCGGGACTTCCCGGCCGGCCGTCTCACTCTCCGTCGAAACACTCCCCGTTGCCTTCGGAGATCACCTCGATCGTGCCGTCGACGACGGGATCAGGTCGGCGAGGCCCGACTGCTACCCGAAGTCGCCCGGGGCCATGTCGGTGAAGCGGGAGAAGTGGCCCTGGAAGGCGACCGTGATCGTGTCGGTGGGGCCGTTGCGGTGCTTGGCGACGATGAGGTCTGCTTCGCCGGCGCGCGGGGAGTCCTTCTCGTAGGCGGCCTCGCGGTGCAGGAGCACCACCATGTCGGCATCCTGCTCGATCGAGCCCGACTCACGCAGGTCGCTCAGCGCCGGTTTCTTGTCGGCGCGCTGCTCGGCGCCACGATTCAGCTGCGACAGCGCGATGACCGGCACGCCCAGCTCCTTCGCGAGGAGCTTGAGTGCACGCGAGAACTCCGAGACCTCCTGCTGGCGCGACTCGACGCGCTTGCCCGAGGTCATCAGCTGCAGGTAGTCGATGACGACGAGCTTGAGGCCCGCGCGCTGCTTGAGCCGGCGGCATTTCGCGCGGATCTCGACGAGGGTCATGTTGGGGCTGTCGTCGATGTACAGCGGCGCGTCGTTGATGCGGCCACGGGTCGCGGCGACGGTGGTCCAGTCGCGCGAGTCGAGCGTGCCCTTTCGCATCGACTGCAGCGGGATCGCGCCCTCGGCGCTCAAGAGGCGCATCGCGATCTCGCTGCGCCCCATCTCGAGCGAGAAGAAGATCGTCGGCATGTTGGCCTTGATCGCCGCCGAGCGAGCGAAGTCGAGCGCGAGCGTCGACTTACCCATCGCGGGTCGCGCCGCGATGATGATCATCTGACCGGGGTGCAGACCGTTGGTCAGCGCATCGAGACCCGAGAAGCCGGTCGGGATGCCGGTCATCTGGCCGTCGCGACCGCGCGCGGCCTCGATCTCCTCCACCGCGGCATCCACCGCGATCGTGAGCGGCACGTAGTCCTCGGCCTGCTCCGCACCGGTCACCGAGTAGATCTCGGCCTGCGCGTTGTTGACGAGGTCGAGCGCCTCGCCCTGACCCGAGTACCCCATCTGCACGATGCGGGTGCCGGCATCGACGAGGCGACGCAGCAGGGCACGCTCCGACACGATCGAGGCGTAATAGCCGGCGTTCGCGGCGGTCGGCACGATCGAGGTGAGCGTGTGCAGGTAGTCGGCGCCGCCGGCGCGCTGCAGCTCGCCCGTCTTGATGAGCTCGTCGGTGACGGCGACGACGTCCGTCGGCTCACCGTGCGAGTAGAGGGTGAGGATCGCCTCGAAGATCAGCTCGTGCTTGGGCACGTAGAAGTCGGTGCCGCGCAACGTCTCGATGACGTCGGCGACCGCATCCTTGGACAGCAGCATTCCACCCAGGGCGCTCTGCTCGGCGAGCAGATCGTGCGGGGGGGTGCGCTCGAAGTCGCGAGGAGCTCCCATGCGCTCTTCTGAGATGTCGGCGATCGACATAGGCTGCGCGTCCTCCCTACCGTTGTTCACATCATCCGAGCTCTCTCGGCGGTATCGGGACGGCTCGCCGAATCGGCGCGCCTGAGCACGAGCGATCGGCGAGATGCCACGGCATCTCGCCCCCCGCTTGATTCCGTCGTGCGATCGCGGCCGCCGTCGCGTCACCGAACCCAGCACGGAGGCGCGACGCCCGAATGGGCCGCACCCCACGCTAAGGATGGCCCCCGACAGTCGCAACACACCCTGTGGATAACTTTGTGGAGAGTGGGGGAGAAACGCCGTCGCTCCTGTGAACAACCCCTGTGGAGAACCCCCCGTCCTTCTGGGGGTTAAGTCATCGAAATCCCCGCTGACCGGGGCCTGCCCAATCCACAGCCTGTGGAGAGAGATGTGGTTGAAGTCGGGGTTGAAGGTTTGCTCGCGAACACCGTCCTGTGCACAATCGCCCGCCGGCCGTGCGGTCTCCGGATGCCGGGCCGAGACAAAGGGACTCACCGTCCAAAGGGTCTGGACAGACCGAATCGGCAAGGAGTACCCTCGGGGTCCCAGGCACCCTCACGCACGATCCGTCCGGAACGTGCGGCTCTTTCGTCGTGGGAGGTGAACGTGGAGATCGCAACCTCGCAGCTGCCGAGGATCGTGCGGCTGGCCCTCATCGGGGCCGCAACCGCGTTCGCCTGGATCGTCGTCTCGCTGGTCCTCGGCCTCGGCCTCGGACAGGCGCACGCCGACGAGCCCGACGACGCAGGAGCGCTCGGGGGTGCCCTCGGCGCCGTGACCTCGCTGGTCGACACGACCGCCTCGACGGTCACCGGCACCGTCTCGACCGTCACGACCGGCGTGACCAATGCGGTGAACAACGTGGTCGCCGCCGCTCCCGCTCCCGTGCAGCAGCCCGTGAGCCAGGTCGTGCAGACCGTTGGCGCCGTCGTCACGACGGTGACCCAGCCGGTCACGGAGGCCGTCTCGGGTGGTGTCGTGAGCCAGATCGCGGAGCCGGTCGTCGACCTCGTCACCGAGGTGCCGATCGTCGGCGGAATCGTCTCCGGCGTCGGCCTCGACGATGCCGTGACAGACCTCGGCGGCACCGTCGACGCGACGCTCGGTGGCCTCGTCGGCGCCGTCGACGAGACCGGCTCGACGATCGGCCGGCCCCCGGCGACGGGGCTCCCCGCTCTCCCCGCCATCCCCCAGCTTCCCGGCCTCCTCGACCCGTCGGCCGACTCGTCGGCACCGACCGCGATCGCACTTCTCTCCGGGCGGACGGATGCTGCCGCCGCCCTCTTCACGACGACAGCGGGCGCGTTCGGCCACTGGGCTGCCGCATCCGTCTCCGAAGCGGCCACGCGCGCCGCTCTCGTCGCCTCTTCCGCCGCGCTGGTCGCCGGCGGATTCCTCGGCTCTGCAGGCGGACTCTGCCTGTCGATCGCTTCCGCGGGACCCCGTGGTGCGGGTCCCGGCGCCTGGGCGCTCGCTGCCCTCCTTCCGCTCGTCGCACACCGTGCCTGGGTGCGCCGAGCAGGACCGCAGGACGAGCACGCGCCGCCGGCGCCCGCCGGATCCACCGACGTCTCCCCCGACTGATCGGCTCGCCGCCGCTTCTGCTCACCCGAGCGTGAGCGGCAGAGCATCAGCGCGCCCTCCGCGCTGAGCAGCGCGACCCTTCCGCGCTGCGATCCGATCAATCCACAAAAGGGGAACATCATGCGCACTTTCTACAAGCGCGCCCTCTTGGGCACGCTCCTGGCCGGCGGCATCACGCTGCTCGGCGCGACGGTCGCCAACGCGGCCGAGACCACCGGTGACGACGGGCTGCTCTCGGGCAGCCAGGCGATCATCGGCGTCAACCTCCCGATCACGGTCAGCGGCACCTCGCTCTCCGTCCTCGGTGACTCCTCCTCGAGCGGCGCGACCACCGCGGCTCCCGCCCCGGCGGCGGCTCCGGCCGCGTCCACCGGCGGGTCCGACGGCGTCGGCTCGGGCACGCAGGCGCTCGTGTCGGTGAACGTTCCGATCACCGTCAGCGGCAACTCGGTCGCGGTCGTCGGTGACAGCTCATCGACGGATGCTGCGACCGCCGCACCCGCACCCGCGCCGGCTCCGGCCGCCGCGACGTCGGGTGACGACGGCGTGGTCTCGGGCACGCAGGGCCTCGTATCCGTCGCCGCTCCGGTGACGGTGTCGGGCAACGCGATCTCGGTCGTCGGCGACAGCTCGAGCGAGGGTGCGACCACCGCGCCCGCCGCCTCGGGCTCCTCTTCGGGTGCCGATGCGTGGACCGACGGCGAGGACGCGATCCTCGGCGGCACCCAGGTCGTCGCCCCCGTCACCGCGCCTGTCACGGTCACGGGCAACGCGATCTCCGTCCTCGGCGACAGTTCGTCGACGGATGCCGCCACCGCGGCTCCTGCGGCCGGCTCCGCGAACGGCGGCCCGACGGGCACCACGACCGGCGAGGACGCTATCCTCGGCAGCACCCAGGTGCTCGCACCCGTCGCCGCCCCGATCACCGCGGTCGGCAACGCCGTCTCCGTGATCGGCGACAGCTCGAGCGAGGGCGCCGCTGCGGCTCCCCCCGCCGGCTCCGCGAAAGGCGGCCCGACGGGCACCACGACCGGCGAGGACGCGATCCTCGGCGGCACCCAGGTGCTCGCACCGATCGCCGTGCCCGTCACGGTCGTCGGCAACGCGATCTCGGGAGTCGGCGACAGCACCTCCACGGGCGCCGTCGCGACCCCGGGGACCGGCACGGGCGGCACGACCGGCAGCACCGGCGGATCGGGCTCGATCCTCGGCGGGACGCAGATCCTCGCGCCGATCTCGCTGCCCGTCACCATCGGCGGCAACGCGGTCTCGGTGATCGGCGACAGCACCACGGTGGATGCCGTCGTGCCGACCGACCCGACGGACCCGGTCGACCCGACCGACCCGGTCGACCCGGTCGACCCGACCGACCCGACGAACCCGACCACACCGGGGGACACCGGAACCCCGGGCACCGACGGGACCGTCGCCGCGACCGCCTCGGTGGCCGCGATGACCGGCTCGGCGGCTACGGCCGGCACCGCCACTCAGCTCGCCGCGACGGGAGGGACGGGTGTGATGCCGTTCCTGCTGCTCGGGCTCTCGCTGTTCACAGCGGGCGCCATCGCACGCGCGTCGCGGCGGCGCTCCGCGTGAGTCGAGGGGCGCCTCGGCGTTCCCCGGGTGCCCCACCCCTCCGACCCGCGTGAGCACGCGGGAGGGTCGCCTCGGCGGCCCTCCCGCCCTGAACGCCCCCGATCGCGAGTGCCGGCTCTGCCTGGACCGCACCTCGTGATCGGGGGTTCCAGACCCATCTCCGCACCGCGGTGCGCCGGCAACGCCTGGATCGGCGCCCCACGGCAGGAGATGTCACGAGCGGATGCCGCGACCCGGGGGGCTCGCGGCATCCGCCTCGTCATGCCTCCTGCGCCCGCCTCAGCCGCTGCGTTGCGCGGCCGTCGCGTCCTCGCCAGAGTGGAGGAATGCCGCTCCCCGAGCCCTATCGCCTCACCCCCGTCGACGCCGACCGGCTCGAAGACGTCCTCCGCCTCGACACGTGGGCCTTCCCCACGGAACGCTCCGTCGAGGCGCTGCGGGAGCTTCCGAGTCCGCTCAGCTGGGATCGCACGTACGGCGTCGCCCGCGTCGACGACGACGAGGTGCTCGCCGGCTTCCACGGCGCCTATCCGCTGCGCGCCTACCCCGTCCCCGGCGCCGAGATCGCGTGCGGCTGGCTCACGTGGGTCGGCGTGCACCCGGGACACCGGCGGCGCGGCATCCTCCGCGGCATGATCGAGCACCACTTCGCCGACTGCCTCGAGAACGGCGAGGCGATCTCGGGCCTCATGGCGGCCGAGACGCCGATCTACGGCCGCTTCGGCTATGGCATGGCCTCGACCCAGCTCGACCTCACGATCCCGCGCGGCGCTGCGCTGCGCCCGGTGGCCGGGGCCGCCGAGCTCGAGGTCGAGTTGGAGGAATGGGATGCCGAGATCCACGGCGATCTCGTCGCCTCGATCCATCGCGACTACGCGCGGCTGCCGGCTGGCCTCGGCCGCCCGGGCTGGGCGACGCGCGAGACGCCCGAGCAGCGCACCGCCCGCGAAGCCGACCCGCCCGCCTACCGCGGCGGCAAGGAGTCGCTGCGGCTGCTGCTGGTGCGCGATGCCGCCGACAACACGCTCGCCTTCGCAACCTTCCGGCGGACCATGTCGTGGGAGCGCGCCGGCGCCGAGGGCACCGTGCACGTGCGCGAGGCCGTCGCCCTCACCGCGGCCGCGGCCCACCGCATGTGGTCGGTGCTGCTCGACCTCGACCTCACGAGCCGCGTCAAGATCTCGAACCTGCCCATCGACGATCCCATCGTGTCGCTCCTCGTCGACATCCGCCCCGCGGTTCCCGACTACCAGGACAACTCATGGATCCGCATCCTCGACCTGCCGACCGCGCTCGGCCAGCGGCGGTACGCGGGCGACGTCGACGTCGTGCTCGAGGTGACCGACGCGATGCTGCCCGCGAACGCGGGCCGGTGGCGCGTGCGCGCCGCAGCGTGGGAGCACGCGGAGGTGGCAGCATCCGATTCCGAACCGGACCTCGTGCTCGACGTCCGCGAACTCGGAGCGGCACACCTCGGCTCGGTCTCGCTCAGCTCGCTCGCGCAGGCGGGACTCATCGAGGTGCGCACGCCCGAGGCGCTGCGCGCGGCCTCGGCCGCATGGTCGTGGCCGGTCGCCGCCGGCGCGAACTGGATCTTCTGACCCGTGACGTTTGTCACGGGCACATCGTGACGCCTGTGTGAGGGTCGCGCGCGGCCTCGGCGAGACGCTGAGGGCATGGAAACCACACAACCCCTCGTCCGAGCGGCGGCCGCGGTACCGGGTCTCCCGCTCGCCGTCGACGCCACCGCGCTCCGCAAGTCGTTCGGCTCGGTCCACGCCGTCGACGAGGTCACGCTTCAGGTGCGCCCCGGCGAGATCGTCGCCTTCCTCGGCCCGAACGGTGCAGGCAAGACGACCGCCATCGACATGATGCTCGGCCTGTCGAACCCCGACTCGGGCACCGTGACCGTCTTCGGCGAATCGCCCCGCGCGGCCATCGCGCACGGCCTCGTCTCGGCGGTGCTGCAGACGGGCGGACTGCTCAAGGACATCTCGGTGCGCGAGACGCTCGAGCTGACCGCGAGCCTGTTCGCCGACACCCGTCCCGCCGATGAGGTGATGCAGCGTGCCGGCATCGCCGAGATCGCCGACCGTCGCGTCGACCTGTGCTCGGGCGGTCAGCAGCAGCGGCTGCGCTTCGCGATGGCGCTGCTCTCGGACCCCGGCCTGCTCATCCTCGACGAGCCGACCACCGGCATGGATGTCGAGGGGCGGCGCTCGTTCTGGAACGCCATCCGGGCCGACGCCGCCAGGGGTCGCACCGTGCTGTTCGCGACGCACTACCTCGAGGAGGCCGACGAGTACGCCGATCGCATCGTCCTGATGAGCCGCGGACGCATCGTCGCCGACGGGCCGACCGCCGACATCAAGAACATGGTGTCGGGCCGGACCGTGACGGCGACGCTCGCGGACGCCGATCCGGTCGCCCTGGCGGCACTGCCCGGCGTCGACAGCGTCGAAGCGGCGGGCGAGCGACTCACCATCCACACCAGGGACTCGGATGCCGTCGCCCGGCATCTGCTGACCCGCACCGCCGCGCGCGACATCGAGATCGCGGCACAGAACCTCGAGAGCGTCTTCCTCGCCCTCACCTCCGAAGGAACGGCATCATGACCATCACCGCCCCGACCGCAGACCGGGTGTCGCTCGAGCGGCGGGTACGGCCGCTCGGCGGCTTCAACCTCACGTATCTGGGCATCGAGCTCAAGCGCAAGCTCCGCAACCGACGCACGGTGGTGTTCATCGTCGCGTTCCCGATCGTGATGTTCGTCATCATCGGGCTCCCGCTGCGCGACCAGCAGCTCACCGCCACCCCCCTCTCCGAGGGCGGCCCCTCGGTGGCCGCCTACATCATGGTGTCGATGGCGATGTACGGCGCCATGATGTCGGCGACGCAGACCGGTGCGGGCGTGGGCATCGAGCGCGCACAGGGCTGGAGCCGCCAGCTGCGGCTGACCCCGCTGAACCCGATGGTCAACGTGATCATCAAGATGATCGCCGGCATGATGCTGGGCCTCCTCGCCGTCGTCGCGACCTACATCGCAGGCGCGGTCAGCGGCATCCAGCTGGCTCCGGCGCAGTGGATCGCGACGGGACTCAGCGGCTGGCTGCTCGCGAGCGCCGTCTTCACGACGCTCGGACTCATGGTGGGCTACCTCGTGCCCGGCGAGAGCGCAGCGCAGATCACGAGCCTCGCGATCGTGCTGCTGTCGTTCCTCGGCGGCCTCTTCACGCCCCTCAGCGCGATGCCCGACTTCATGCAGACGATCGCCCGGTTCACGCCCGTGTACGGCATCAGCGAGATCACGCGCGCACCGCTGACCGGTGAGCCGTTCGACGTGCTGTGGCTGGTCAACGCTCTCGTGTGGCTCGGCATCTTCGTCGCCGGTGCCGCATGGGCCTTCCGTCGCGACACCAAGCGCGTCTGAACCGCCGCTCCGGCCGCACGACCCGCGAGGCTCGTGCGGCCGGAGCTGTTCCCGTCCGCCACCTGCGAATACGGTGAGAGCCATGCACGCGACGCCTCGCCAGGGCCGCCCGGACACCGACACGGCAGGACCACCGTGGCCCGTTCGCAGGCACGGCGCGGCGACGTGGGCGAGCGGCCGCTTCCCGCGGGCGTTGTGGTCCCGCGCGGCGCTGAGCTGGTACATCGGAGCAGGCGTCGCGCTGGTGTGGCTCGTCAGCCTCGCGCAGGAGGTCGTCGTCCGTTCGGTCTCGCCGGCATCGGTGACGCTCGGCCTCGTCCTCGTCGTCGTTTTCGCGCTCGCGTTCCTCGCCGCGGCGCCCATCGCGTGGACGCTCGACAACCGCGGGCGGCTCGTGGTGTGCGCCGCCCTGTTCGTGCTCTCGTTCGCGCTCTTCCCGTGGCTGGGATGGGGCATCGCCGCCATGTGGACCTACGTCGGCGTGATCGTCGGCATGTGCGTGTTCCCGTGGCAGTGGACGTGGCCGGTGATCCTCGGCCTCGGCGTGCTCGCCCTCGTCACCAACGGGGTGACCCAGGGGTGGGATGAGAACGTGCTCTGGGTGCCCGGGATCATCGTCTCGATCTCGCTCATGATGGCGTCCTTCGCCCGCACGACCGCGACCATGAACCAGCTGCGGCACACGCAGAAGCAGCTCGAGGCGCTGGCGGTCGAGCGGGAGCGCAGCCGCGTGGCCCGCGACATCCATGACATCCTCGGCCACTCGCTCACCGTCGTCACGGTGAAGGCGGAGCTGGCAGGACGGCTCGTTGACGCCGACCCCGAGCGCGCGAAGGCCGAGATCGCCGAGGTCGAGGCGCTCGCGCGTGGCGCTCTCGCCGACGTGCGGGCGACCGTCGCCGGAGTGCGCACCGTGAACGTGAGCGGCGAGCTCGCGGCCGCGCGGGAGGCGCTCGCGGCGGCGGGCATCGCGGCCGAGCTCCCTTCGTCGACGGATGCTGTGCCCGCCGACCGTCGCGAGCTCGCGGGCTGGGTCGTGCGCGAGGGGGTGACCAACGTCGTGCGGCACTCCGGTGCGACGCGCTGCCGGGTGAGCTTCGGCGCGCACGACGTGGAGATCGCGGACGACGGCCGCGGGCCGACGGAGGCGGCCACGACGTCGACCGGACTGGCCGGCCTGCGCGAGCGCGTCGAGGCCGCCGGCGGGCGCCTCACGATCGGGCGCAGCGACCTGGGCGGCTTCAGTCTGCGGGTGACGCTGTGATCCGGCTGCTCCTCGCCGACGACCAGGCGCTCGTGCGCGGCGCTCTGTCGGCGCTCCTCGGCCTCGAGCCCGATATCGAGGTCGTCGCCGAGGTCGGCCGTGGCGACGAGGTCGTCGCGACCGCGCTCGCGTCGCTGCCCGACGTCGCGATGCTCGACATCGAGATGCCCGGGCTGGACGGCATAGCCGCGGCCGCCACCCTGCGCGCCGCGCTGCCGACGTGCCGCGTGCTCATCGTGACGACGTTCGGCCGGCCCGGCTACCTGAAGCGTGCCATGCAGGCGGGCGCCGCCGGCTTCGTCGTGAAGGACACCCCCGCCGCCCAGCTCGCCGACGCCGTCCGCCGCGTCGCCCAGGGGCTGCGGGTCGTCGATCCGGCCCTCGCGGCGGACTCGCTCGCCCAGGGCGACTCGCCCCTCACCGAGCGCGAGACCGATGTGCTGTCGGCCGCCCAGACCGGCGGTTCGATCGCCGACATCGCCCGCATGCTCCACCTGTCGGAGGGCACCGTGCGCAACCACCTGTCCAGCGCCATCGGCAAGACCGGCGGCCGCAACCGCGCCGACGCCGCCCGCCTCGCCCAGGAGAACGGCTGGCTCTGAGCCCACAGACGACGGATGCCGCGAACCCATGGGGTTCGCGGCATCCGTTCGTGCGCCAGGTATTACTTGGCGGCGACCACCTGCAGGGTGATCACGGCGGTGAGGTCGTCGCGGAGGCGAACGGTCGCCTCGTGCTCGCCCACCGACTTGATCGGGGAGGTGATGTGGATCTTGCGCTTGTCGAGCTCGCCGAGACCGGCGGCCTTGACGGCGTCCGCCACGTCGACGGTCTTGACCGCACCGAACAGGCGACCCTCGGCGCCGGCCTTGACGGCCAGGCGGACCTTGTTGGTCTCGAGGTTGTTCTTCAGGGCCACGGCCTCTTCGTGGTCGTGGATCGCGCGCGCCTCGCGGGCGGCGCGGATGGACGCCACCTGCTTCTCGCCACCGCGGGTCCACGCGACCGCGAAGCCCTGGGGGATGAGGTAGTTGCGGGCGAACCCGTTCTTGACCTCGACCACGTCACCGGCGCTACCGAGCCCGGCGACCTCGTTCGTGAGAATGAGCTTTGCCATGTGGGTACTCCTTAGCGGCCAGCGCCGGCGTAAGGCAGGAGCGCCATTTCGCGCGCGTTCTTGATCGCCTTGGCGATCAGACGCTGCTCCTGCACCGAGACACCGGTGATACGACGGGCGCGGATCTTCCCGCGCTCCGAGATGAACTTGCGAAGCGTCGCGACGTCCTTGTAGTCGATGAGACCGACACGGATCGCCTTCGCGGGGGCCGCGTTCTTCGCGCCCTTCCGCGGCTTCCGGCGATCGCCGGTTGCCTTTCCAGCCATGGTGTTTCCTTTACGTTTTCTTGATCGGATGCCTCGTCACGGGGCATCCGGAATCTGCTTCTGAGATCAGGCCGATCAGAACGGGGTGTCGTCGCCGTAGGCGCCCGGGGCCGCCCACGCGTCGCCGCCACCGGCACCGCCGGCGTTCTGCGAACCGGGCGTCGACCACGGCTCGTCGGCGACCTGCGGACGCGACTGACCGCCGCCACCGCCGCCGAAGCTGCCGCCACCGCCGGAGCCGCCCGCTGCGCGCGTGACCTGTGCGGTCGCGTAGCGCAGCGACGGGCCGATCTCGTCGACCTCCAGCTCGATCGCGGTGCGGTTGTTGCCTTCGCGGTCCTGGTAGCTGCGCTGCTTGAGGCGGCCGGTCGCGATGACCCGCATGCCCTTCGTCAGCGAGCCGGCCACGTGCTCGGCGAACTCGCGCCACACGCTCGCGCGGAGGAACAGCGCTTCGCCGTCCTTCCACTCGTTCGCCTGGCGATCGAAGTTGCGAGGCGTCGACGCGATCGTGAAGTTCGCGACAGGGAGACCGTTCTGCGTGTAACGCAGTTCGGGATCAGCCGTGAGGTTGCCCACGACGGTGATGATCGTCTCGCCGGCCATCTGCCTTACGCCTTCGCAGCCTTGGCGGTCTTGCGGGCGGCGCGCTCGTCGGCACGCTGCTTCTCGGAGGCGATCATGGCGATCGCTTCCTCGGCGCGGAGGACCTTGGTGCGCATGATCTGCTCGCTCAGGTTGAGCTGGCGGTCGAGCTCCTGCGTGGTCGCAGCCGTGGCGGTGAAGTTGACGACGGCGTAGATGCCCTCGTTCTTCTTCTGGATCTCGTAAGCAAGACGGCGCTTGCCCCAGATGTCGATGTTCTCGATGGTGCCGCCGTCGGTCGTGATGACCTTCAGGAACTTGTCGAGGTTGGCGCCGACCTGGCGCTCGTCGATCTCGGGGTTCAGGATGACCATGAGTTCGTACTGGTGCGTCACTAACCCACCTCCTTCGGACTAGAACGGCTGTCGGGCATTTCCCGGCAGCAGGAGGGTGTGTAGCACGTCGTCCGACTCGCCGCGCAAGGTTGCGCGTGCGGACAACCCTCCTATGGTACCGGATGCCTCGGCCCACGCCGAATCGCGGGCTCGCGGCATCCGCTCGCTGCATGTTCAGTCCTGGGCGTCGACGCGGATCACCGTCCGGTCGAGGGGCAGCTCGTCCTGTCGGACGCTCGGCTCGAACTCCTCGAAGGGGAGGACGCCGGTCGGCTGGAGGCCGAGGTCGTCGTCCCAGATGCGCTCGGGAACCCAGCCGAGGAGCTCGAACTCGTCGAACACGTACGGCACGCCGTCGGACGGGAAGAACGTCTCAGCGGTCTGCAGGTGGAAGTGCAGGTGGGGCGTCGTCGAGTTGCCGCTGCTGCCGATGAGTCCCAGTTCCTGCCCCTTCTCGACGCGGTCGCCGACCGAGACGCGCACCGACCCGGGATCCATGTGCCCGTACAGCGTGTAGAGGCCGGGTGCGATCTCGACGACGACGTGGTTGCCGACCGTCTCCTCGATGGGAGGGATGGGAGGGGGCTCCGGCAGCGACTCGGTGTTCGGGATGCCGTCGAGCGCCCGCACGACGGTGCCTGCGGCGGCGGCGACGATCGGCTGCCGGTACGTGAAGTAGCTCGTGATCTGCGACGGGTCGCCCTCCCACGTGCGGTGCTCCTCGTCGAGCAGATAGAAGTCGATCGCGAACCGCTGCGGCACGAGGGCCTGCCCGTCGACCGGGGCGAACCCGCGCCGGTGATGGGTGTCGTCGCGGCAGCATCCTTCGCTCATGAGCCAGATGCCGTCCGCGACGGGCACGCCCACCGAGGTCGCCGGACCGGGGTCGATCGCGGCCGTGCCGATCATCACGTCGAACTCGCGCGGGTCCCCTTCGGGCGGCACGATGGCGCCCTGGGCGTGATGCTCGACCGTCGCCGGTACGGCCGTGTCGGCGTCGAGCTGCACGTCGAGCCAGGCGATCCACGTCTCCGCCGGGCCGATGACGACCGATCCCGACCCGGGCTCGCCTCCGGCCGATGATCCGAGCTTCGTCACGTTCTGCGGGAGTCGCTCGTCGCCCTCCGCGAGCAGTGTCGCACCCGTCTCCGCGTCCGCGACCTCGAGACCGTCGAGCCGGAACGGCAGAGTCGTCGCGTTGGTGAGGAGCAGCTCGTAGGTGATGTGGACCTTGTCGTCCGTCCCCGCCACCGGCATCGGCGACGTGATCAGCGAGCTCATCAGCGGCGTGAAGCGCGTTCCCTCATCGAGCGCGCCCAGCTGACCGCCCGCCCCGGGGATGGCGTCGTCGGGGGAGGCGTCCGTGGTCGGCGCAGATTCCGCGGGATCGGAATCCGCGGTGCACCCGACGACCGCCAGCACGGCGACGAGCAGGGCGGCGATCCTCGGGATGCCTCGCGACAGCGTCTTCATGTGAACCACCGTGCCCCATGCCGATCGGATCGGACAGCATGCGCGCAGCCCAGTCCGCCCGCCGCCGTGGTGCACACGCTATCGTCGCCCGCACGACTCCTCAACGGGTGTGCGGCGAGCGTCGTGCTCCGGCTGCGTGGCGGTCACTCCTGCCGCTGCGTGAGCAGCCGGAGGACCCACGCCCGATCGGCATCGGGCCCCGGCGGCGCGAGCGGGTACGCGGGCGGCGTGGCGGAGAAGGAGATCGGATGCCGCACCCCCGGCACCTGCCCATCGCCGGCGTGGGCGACGGGGTCGAGGCCGAGCGCGCGGGCGCGGTCGAACGCCGCGTCCATCGTGAGGATCGGGGCGCAGGGGACCCCGGCCGCCGTGAGCCGGGCCTCCCATTCCGTCGCCGTCTGCGCTGCGAGCGCCCGCTCGAGCACCGGGCGCAGCGCCTCGCGACCCGTGCTGCGATCGGCGTTGCGGAGGAAGCGGGGGTCGGTCGCCGCATCCGGGATCTCCAGCACCAGGCAGAGCCGCTGGAACTGGCCGTCGTTGCCGACCGCGAGGACGAGCTCGCCGTCGGCCGTCGGGAACGGGCCGTACGGGTACACGCTCGGATGGTCGTTGCCGAGCCGCTCGGGCACCACGCCGGCGACCGCGTACGCACCCGACTGGTTGACGAGCGCTGACAGCGCCGACGACAGGAGGTTGACCTCGACGTGCTGCCCCTCGCCGGTGGCATCGCGGTGCCGGAGAGCGGCGAGCGCGCCGAGACCCGCGTGGAGGCCGGTCACGACGTCGACGATCGCGACGCCGGCCTTCGTCGGCTCGCCATCGGGCGCACCGGTGACGCTCATGAGTCCCGACAGCGCCTGGCCGAGCACGTCGTAGCCGGGAAGGGCCGAGTCGGCGCCGAAGCCGGTGATCGAGACGTAAACGACGCGGGGGTTCGCGGCGTGCACCGCCTCGTAGTCGAGACCGAAGCGCGTGAGCCCGCCCGGCTTGAAGTTCGCGATCACGACATCGGCGCGGCGGGCGAGCGTACGGGCGAGGGCGAGGTCCTCGGCGTCGTCGAAGTCGAGCGTGATCGCGCGCTTGCCGCGGTTGACCGACAGATAGTAGGTGGCCTCGCCGTCGCGCGACGGCGGCAGCCAGTGCCGCGTCTCGTCGCCCGCCGGACCCTCGACCTTGACGACCGTGGCGCCGAGGTCGGCCAGCAGCATCGTGCAGTACGGCCCCGCGAGCACGCGCGAGAAGTCCGCGACGAGGAGGCCCGCGAGCGGGCCGGTGGCCTCCTCCGGCTGCCGAGCCTGCCGAGGCGCTGTCATCGGAACGCGCCGAGCCCGGTGAGGTGCTGGCCGAGGATCAGGGTGTGCACCTCGTCGGTGCCCTCATAGGTGCGCACCGACTCGAGGTTCGCCGCGTGCCGGATCGGCGAGTTCTCGAGCAGCACGCCGTCACCGCCCAGGATCGTGCGGGCCTCGCGCGCGATCTCGATCGCCTCGCGCACGTTGTTGAGCTTGCCGAGGGAGATCTGGGTGGGCGTCAGGGTTCCGGCGTCCTTCGCGCGCCCGATCTGCAGCGCCAGGAGGGCGCCCTTCTGCAGTTCGACGACCATGTCGACGAGCTTGCGCTGCGTGAGCTGGAATCCCGCGATCGGCCGGCCGAACTGCTCGCGCCGGAGGGCGTGGCGCAGCGCCGCCTCATAGCTGTCGCGCCCGGCGCCGAGCGCGCCCCACACGATCCCGTACCGCGCGTCGTTGAGCGCCGAGAACGGCCCGCGCAGACCTCGTGCTCCGGGAAGGAGAGCGGATGCCGGCACCCTCACCTCGTCGAAGTCCAGTGCCGTCTGCACGGACGCCCGCATCGAGCCCTTGGGCTCGAGGACCGTGATCTCGAAACCGGGTGCATCCGTGGGCACGATGAAGCCGCGGACGCCGTCGTGGGTCTGCGCCCACACCACCGCGAGCTGGGCGACCGACGCGAGGCCGATCCAGCGCTTCGCGCCCGTGATCACCCAGTCCTCGCCATCGCGGCGGGCGAACGTCGTCATGCTCGACGGGTCGGAGCCGGCGCCCGGCTCGGTGAGCCCGAACGCGCCGATCACCTCACCCGTCGCCATCGGCGGCAGCCACTCCTGCTTCTGCTCCTCGCTGCCCCAGCGGTGGATCGAGCCCATCGCGAGCGAGCCCTGCACCGAGACGAACGTGCGGATGCCCGAGTCGCCGGCCTCGAGCTCGAGCGCGGCCAGGCCGTACTCGACGGCGCTGCGGCCGGGGCATCCGTATCCGTCCAGCTCCATCCCGAGCACTCCGAGGCGTCCGAGCGCGGGGGCCAGCTCGACGGGGAAACGGGCCCGGTCGAACCACTCCGCGATGTGCGGGCGCAGCTCGGCGTCGACGAACGCGCGCACCCGATCGCGGACGGCCCGCTCGTCGGGGCTCAGCTGCGCATCGATGCCGAGGACATCGGATGCCTCGCGCAACGCGGCGAGATCGTCGGGGTCACGGCGGACATCGGTCACGGCGCCTCCTCGCGTCGGTGCGCGCTCGCGCGCTTCTGCGTCGATTCTCCCCGATGCCGGGACCCGCCCGCTCTCGCCTCGTGACCGTTCCAGGCGATATGTTCACGGGAACCACGGCATGGGCGGGCCGGGCGGGTCAGAGCCGATCCGCGCAAGCGATTATCGATTATGCTGACGAAACACGCTCCAACGATGGGACCACGGATGCCTCACTCGACCACCCTCGTCTTCGCCGGCGATTCGATCACCGACGCCGGCCGCGACCGCGCCGACGCCACGTCGCTGGGGGACGGGTACGTGCGGCTCATCGCGGAGGCGGTCGGCGAGGGCGCTGTCGTCGTCAACAAGGGCATCTCGGGCGATCGCGCCGTCGACCTCGCCGCGCGCTGGGATGACGTGCTCGCCGCGGAGCCCACCGTGCTCACGGTCTACGTCGGCGTGAACGATATGTGGCGCCGCTTCGACTCCGACGACCCCACCTCCGTCGAGGACTTCGAGTCGACCGTCACGGCGCTGCTCGAGGCGGCCCGCGCGGCCGGCGTCGAGCGGTTCCTCCTCGTCGAGCCCTTCTTCGTGCCGGTGAGCGACGGCCAGGCCGCGTGGCTCGAGGACCTCGACCCGAAGCGGGCCGCGGTACGTCGCCTCGCGGAACGGTTCGACGCGACGCTCGTCGAGCTGCACGACGGCGTCGGCGCGGCCGCCGCCGAGCACGGCCCCGGGGCCATCGCGCCCGACGGCGTGCACCCGACGCCGCAGGGCGCCGCCATCATCGCCGACGCGTGGCTGGCGGCGTACGCCGCCGCGCCCGTCGGCGCCACAACCACGGGGGTCGCACCATGACCGATGCACTGAGCGCCGTGACCGAGCTGAAGCGCGGTCTGCTCTCCGACCAGATCTATGAGCTCGTCAAGACGATGATCAAGGACGGCTCGCTCGCCCCCGGCGAGCAGCTCGTCGAATCGCAGCTCGCGCGGCGGCTCCAGGTGAGTCAGGCGCCTGTCCGCGACGCGCTCAAGCAGCTCGCCCACGAGGGCCTGGTCACCCACGTGCGCCACCAGGGCAACTTCGTGACGAGCTACACCGACGAGGAGGTCGCGCAGGCGAAGGTCGCCCGCGCCGAGCTCGAGTCGATCGCCGGCCGCCTCGCGTGCGGCGCGCTCGATGCCGGGACGCACCAGCGCCTCGAAGACCTCATCGCCCAGATGCACGACGCGGCCGACGCGAAGGACCTCGGCGTGTTCCGCGAGCTCGACTTCGCGTTCCACCGCGGCGTGATCGAGGGCAGCGGCAACGCCTACCTCCCGCGCATGTGGGACATCATCGAGCCGAGCCTGCGCTCGCTCCACGTACTCGGCGACCCGTCGTTCCCGGGCGACTGGCACGACGTCGCCGAGTGGCATCGGAGCCTCCTCGAGGCGCTCGACGCGGGCGACCCCGACGCGGCCGCCGCTCTGTTCCACGCCCACGCGGCCGGCACCCTCCTTCCGGACGAGTCCGAGGGCGCGTAGCCCCGCGGGTCACACGCGGTAGAGCGCGCGGGTGGTCCCGCCCCAGAAGGCGTCGGGGCGCGAGCCCCAGGCCCGCTCGACGTCGTCGACCAGTTGCGGATAAGAGAGGTATCGCGCCGAAATCGGCCAGTCGCTGCCGAACACCAGCCGTGAGACCCCGAAGGCGTTGACAGCCGTCGCGGCGAGCGAGGCCAGCCGTTCGTCGTCGCCCGGTCGGGTCGCGACTCCGGAGAACTTCGCGAACGTGTTCGGCCGCCGGGCCGCGCGGCGCAGCGACTCCTCCCACGCCACGTCGGGTGCGCCCGCCCCGAGGCCGAGATGGCAGAGCACGACGGACGTGCGCGGATGCTGCGCCGCGACGCGCGCGACGGCCTCGAGCTGCGCGGGCCGCACGAGGAACTCCACGACGCGTCCCGTGTCGGCCGCGCCCTCGCACAGCGCGTCGAGCCCGGCGACGTCGGAGAGGTCGACGGCGCCGGCAGGAGCGGCCACGCGGACGCCGGCGATCCCCTCATCGAGCACGACGTCGGCGAGACCCGCCCACCCGGCGCCCGGCGCGAACTGCAGCACCGCCGCACGGATGACGGGATCATGCTGGGCGAGGTCGCGGAGCCACGTCATCTCGGCGAGCGTGTCGGCCGCCTGCACGGCCACGGCACCCTCGAGCGGACGGGCGACGGCGGCCGCGGTATCCGTCAGTCCTTCCGTCGTGGCCGCCCTCGGCAGCGCGAGGTCGTCGCGGAACCACGAGAGCGGGAACCGGTCGAGGTCCCACACGTGGACGTGCGCGTCGACGATGCCGTCGCTCACACGCGGCCGGCCCCGGCGAGCTCCGCCAGCTCGTGCCACAGCTCGTCGGGGATCGCGACGTGCTCGGCGGCCGCGAAGTCGTCGACCTCGGCCGCCGTGCGGGCGCCGACGACGACCGCCTCGACGGCGGGCAGGCGCAGCGGGTAGCGCGCCGCCACGTGCCGCAGCAGTACGCCCCGGTCCGCGCAGATCGCGGCGAGCCGCAGCGCACGTTCGCGCAGCCCGGCCGGAGCCTCGCGGTAGTCGAAGTACGGTGCAGCCACCGGATCGGCGAGGATGCCCGAGTTGAACACGCCCGCCGCGATCACGCCGACACCGCGGCGAGCGGCCTCCGGCAGCAGCTCGTCTTCGCCGCGATGGTCGAGCAGGGTCGTGCGACCCGCGATCATGACGACGTCGACGTCGGCCTCGCGCACGAACCGCGTCAGCGGCTCGGGCCACACCATGCCCACCCCGATCGCCCGCACGACCCCCTGCGCGCGCAGGTCGGCGAGCGCGGGCATCGCGTCGGCGAGCGCCTCATCGACGTCCAGCGGATCGTGCAGGTACAGCAGGTCGATGCGGTCGGTCCTTAGGCGCGCGAGACTCCCCTCGAGACTGCGCAGCACGCCGTCGCGCGACAGATCGCCGACGGTGTCGACGCCGATCCCGCCGGTCGGCACGGTCTCGCCGGACGCGTCGACGACCCGCCGCCCGACCTTCGTCGCGATCGCGACGGTGTCGCGGTCGACTCCGGCGAGCGCGCGACCCAGCCGCGCCTCGCTCGCGCCGGCGCCGTAGTGCGGAGCCGTGTCGAAGAAGCGGATGCCGCGGACCAGCGCCGCCGCGACTGTCGCCTCGGCTTCGGACTCGGCGACCGCCTGGAACAGGTTGCCGATCGGCGCGCAGCCGAGACCGAACGTGTCGGACGCGCCCGGAGCCGGCGTCAGCGGGCGAAGGCCTGCACGGAACGCCACTGCTCGTACTCCTCCCGCGAGTCTGGTGTGAGGGGGTAGTAGTCGCTGAGCCGCGCGCCCTCGTCGAGGCGCAGGCGGCTGAAGACCTCCCAGTCCTCGTGGTCCTGCGCGGACTCCACGACGGACCCGGCCATCGCCTGCGGAACGATCACCGGGCCGTCGCCGTCGGCGATCACGATGTCGCCCGGCATGCACAGCGCGCCGCCGACGGCGACCGGCACGTCGTACGCCCACGGGAACAGATCGGTCTGCGACGCGTAATGCGGCGTCGTGCCCGTCGACCACACCGGCAGGCCGAGGTCCTTGATGCGGTCGGAGTCGCGGATGCGCCCGTCGACCACGATGCCCACGCCGCCCTTGCGGAGGAAGTAGCGCGCGAGGATGTCGCCGATGCAGCCGGAGTACCGGCTCCCGAACGCCTGGATCACGAGCACGTCGCCGGGCTTGACTTCCTCGAGGACGTGCCAGAGGGCGGTGTGGCGCTCGACGTACTCCTGGCCGTGACCCGATGCGAGATCCTCGCGCTGCGGCATGAACTGCAGCGTGATGGCCGAGCCGACGATGCGCTGCCCTTCGGCGAGCGGGCGCGGACCCTCGACGAACGAGCGCGAGATGCCCATGCCGTGCAGCTTCGCGCAGGCGGTCGCCGACGACACCCGCTCGAGTCCGCGCAGCGTGTCGGGGTCGGCGCGCTGGTACGCGCCGCCGCGCACCGGCAGATCGAACGTGGGCCGCGGGAACGGGGCTCTGGAATCGGACATGTCACTCCTTCGAGACGGAGGCGGAAAGGGCGGAGACGGATGCTGCGCCCCGGTGCCGCGGCGCGGCTCCGGAGGCGACGGTGTGCAAGGTGAGGTCGACGCGATGCGCCGGCGCGAGCTCGATCTCGACGGCGCCGGACTCCACGTCGCGCTGGACGACGGTGGGTGTGCCGGGCACCGCGGCGTAGGCGGTGCTGCGCCCCGGGTATTCGCCGCCGGTCTCGGTGCGGACCGTGACCGATGCCACGCGCCGCTCCCCGAAACGCGAGGCCTGCACGGTCACACGGCGCGTGCGGGTGGTCGAGGTGTTGACGAGCGCGACGTCGAGGTCGTCGCCGTCGAGGCGCGAAACCAGCGCCGCCACATCGCGCGGCAGGCCGGGGCGCCCGGCGTCGGCATCCTCGTAGACGACTGCGGCGAAGGGCAGGCCGCCGTTGTAGAGCACCTGCGGCGTGCCCGAGACGAGCTGGCTCAGCACCTCGGTCACGACGGGGTTCACACGCTGGCCGAAGTGGAGGTGCGCAGCATCCGGATCCGCCTCCGCCGCGGCCATCAGCGCGACGCGGCGGGCGACCTGGCCGAGCGCCATCGACAGGGCGCGCGCCGGGTACTCGGGCAGCTCGCCGTCGAGGTACGCGAGCCACGGCGCCTCGTGCCCGGCCTCCGCCTTGTCGCGGAACGCCTTGACCGGATCGTCCATGGCGGGAAGGCCGGCGATCGCCCGCCGCACGCGCGCGAGGTCGTCGTCTCGGCGCGACCACCACCACACCCACAGCGGCAGCTCGAGAGGCATCGGACCGTAGTCGAACCAGCCGTGACGCCCGTAGCGGTGGGGAACGAGCAGCGCCGGCTTCGCCGCATCCGTCCCCCAGCGAGCGAGCCACCCGCCCCGCAGGCTGAAGGGCGTCTCGGCGATGGGCGCGACGATCGCGTTGTCGAGGACGGTGTCGAGGAGAGCGCGCGCCATGTCGAGGGCGCCGTCGTCGCCGGTGAGGAACGCCTCGTTGATGCCGGCGATCACCGCCGCCATGCCGACCGACGGCACGCCGTGCGGCCAGCTCCAGCCGTAGTGCCCGCCGTACCACCGGCCCTCGTGCAGTCCGCCCACGGTACCGTCGGGGGCCACGCTGTCGGGCACGAGGCCGCCGTTCGCCGCGGCGCGCTCGCGCCACCCGTCGACGTACGCGCGCAACCAGGCGGCCGAGTGCTCGTCGCCGTCGTAGAGCCAGCGGTTGGCGACCAGGCTCGTCGCCGCGAGGTTGACCGCGACATCGCCTGCGGCCGCGCGGTGCATCGCGTCGCCCATCGCCGCGGCGAGCGCGGGATCGGCGAGGTCGTCCCACACGTCCACGCCGGGCACGTACTCGAGCGGGAGTCCATAGGGCCGCATCTCGGGCCGCTCGGACGAGTACGGCTCGGGCTCGTCGCTCAGACCCGGACGGGGACCCAGCGCTCCGTTGTGCGGGGCGCGGATGATGCCGAGCGCGGCGTCGAAGTTGCCGATGGCCGCATCCGTGTAGAGCTCCGCGAAGCGGCGCGCCCGCTCGGCGAACGCGCGATCGGACGGGTCGGCCGCACACAGGCCGTAGAAGAAGAGGAGCGATTCGCCCTGATGGAACCAGTCGTAGCCGTTCTCGTACTCGTCCGTGACCATTCCGGCCTCGGCGAGCTGCGCGGTCACGCCCTCCCAGTGGCGCTTCGCCGCTGCGAGGATGTCGTCGCTCCCGCCCAGCAGGTAGAACGCGGGCCAGTTGAAGAACGGCTCGTATAGGTCGTCGACGCCGTCGCGGTCGACGAAGTCCGCCGCGAACCTCAGCCGCCCGTCGGGTTCGGCGAAGGTGTCGGAGAAGAGGCGCCAGGCGTCCTCGATCTCGTCCAACAGGCGGCGTTCGAGCACCGCCCATCCGGGGATCTCGGACAGCGGATGGCCCTGGATCGCGTCGCTCAACGTCAGCCCTTCGTCGCTCCGGCGACCAGGCCGCCGATGATGTGCCGCTGCATGATGATGAAGAAGATGACGGCGGGTGCGATCGCCAGGAGCAGCGTCGGGAACAGCACCGTGTAGTCGGTCGAGAACTCTCCGACCGCCGCATAGACGCCGGTGGTCACCGTGTAGATGCCGGAGCCGGGTCCGAGGATGATCTGCGGGCTCACGAAGTCGTTCCACACGCCGATCGAGTTGAGCACGACGATCGTCGCGACCACCGGCCGCATGATCGGGAAGATGCACGACCAGAAGGCGCGGATGCGCCCGGCGCCGTCGAGCGCCGCCGCTTCGTCGATGTCGCGCGGCACCGTGCGCAGGTAGGCGGCGAACAGGAAGATCGTGACCGGCAGGGTCGCCGCGGTCTCGAACAGCAGGAAGCCCGGGATCGTGTTGATGAGGCCGAGCACCCGCAGGACGAACACCACGGGGATGAGCGTGACCTGGCCGGGGATGAACAGGCCCGACACGAACACGAGCAGCAGGGCGAGGTGCCACTTCGAGCGGCCGCGGGCGATCACGTAGGCGACCGGCGCGGAGAGCGCGATGCAGAAGATGTTCACCAGCACGACGAACAGCAGCGTGATGCCGTAGGCGCCGACCACGTTGAACTTCTCGCTCGTGAGCGCGTTCCAGAGGTACTCGAACGTGAACATGTCGGGCGTGATCGCCAGCGGGTGCAGGATGATGTCGGCCTGCGGCTTGAACGCGCTGATCACGAGGATGTACAGCGGCACGAGCATCACGAGGGCCAGTGCGCCGAGGAGCACCCACTTCACGATCGACGCGGCGAGCGGCGTGCGCTGGGCGGCCGGGCCGCCGCGGCGGCGCCCGCGTCTGCCGTAACGGCGGCGGGGGAGCTCGTCGGCATCCGTGAGCAGCAGTTCGGCGCCGATGTTCGGGCTGGTCTGCGTCGAGATCGTCATGATTCGCTCGCCTTCCGGTCGGCGCCGCGGCGCGCGAACGTCACCGCGAGCCCGAGCGCCGCGGTCACGATGAGGAGCACGACCGACTGCGCGGCGCCGAACCCGAGTCGCGCCTGCGCGAACGAGTCCTTGAGGATCTGGTAGACGATCGTCTGCGTCGAGGCGGCCGGGCCGCCGTCGGTGAGGGCCAGCACGATGTCGTACGCCTTGAGGAGGCCGACGAGCGTGAGCACGAGGTTCACCGTCAGCACGGGGGCGATGAGCGGGAGCGTCACGTTGCGGAACTGCTGCCACCGCGATGCGCCGTCGACGGTCGCCGCCTCGTAGTACTCGGTGGGCACCGACTTGATGCCGGCGAGGTACAGGATCATGTTGAACCCGAAGTGCGACCACACGATCGTGAGGATCACGCTCGCCTTGGCGAAGGTCATGTCGGTGAGGAACGGCAGGGGTGCGACGCCGAACTGCGCGAGCAGCGAGTTGACGGCCCCCTGCGGGGCGAGCATCGCCGACCACAGGAACCCGATGATCAGCGCGCTGATGATGTACGGGTAGAAGAAGACGGTGCGCAGCACCGTGTTGCCGCGGCTGTTGCCGGCGATGAGGGCGGCCACGGCCAGGCCGATGCCGTTGCACAGCAGCGTGCCGACGACGGCGATGATCGCCGTGAAGATCGCGGCGTCGACCGTGCGCGGGTTCTTGAACGCGTCGGTGTAGTTCTCGAACCCGATGAAGTCGAAGCGCAGGCTGTAGCCGTTCCAGTCCGTGAAGCTGAGCACGACCGCCAGGAGCATCGGCACGATGAACATCGCGATGAACACCAGGAGCGCGGGTCCGCTCATGATCACGCCCGCGAGACGGTCCTGCCACGAGGTGCGCCGGCGGCGCGCCGGCGCGGACGTGCGCGCCCTCGCGGTGCCCGCCAGACGGGCCACGGTGTCGGCCATGTGAGCCTGCTTTCGAATCGTCGGTGAAACGGAAGGGACGGATGCCTCGGCGCCGGGGTCCGACCCGGCGCCGAGGCCCGCGTCAGTTGCTGTTCGCCTCGAACCAGGCGTCCATCGCCGCGTCGACGTCGGCTGCGGACGTGCCGCCGAGCAGCGCCTGTGTCTGGGTGTTGATCTCGCCGGAGTAGCCGTCGGGGAGCTTGCGCTCACCGTAGCCGCCGCCGGTCGGGGTGTAGGCCGACGCCGGGGTGTCGGACACGATGGCCAACAGCTCCTTGCCGAGGTCGGTCATGTCGTACTCGTAGCCGTCGCGGTAGTTGCCGTCGACCTGGAGCTGGTCCAGGACCGCGTCCTCGTCGGTGGTGAGGAACTCGAGGAGCTTCGCCGCGGCGTCCTGGTGCTCCGAGACCTTCATGATCATGTACGGGCTCGCGATGTTCGCGCCCATGGCGGGGTCGGCGACGCCGTCGACCGCCGGTCCGCGGAAGACGCCGATCGGGGCCGGGTTCTCGGCCTTCGCCTCGGTGCCGGCGAACCAGCTCCCCATGGGGTAGAGCGCCGCCTTGCCCGAGAGGAAGGCCTGCTCGGCGTCCGGGTACTTCACGCCGAGAGCGTCGGCGTTCGTGTAGCCCTCGGCGATCCAGTCGGCGTACATCGCGGTGTAGTCGCCGTAGCTCTCGCTGAAGGTCGTGTCGCCGGAGTTCATGTCGGCGAACCACTCCGGGTTCTCGCCGACGATCGACGGCAGGGCGAGCGTCTGCAGTGCGCCGCTGGACATCCAGTCGCCGCCGGTCTGGATCGGGGTCCAGCCTGCGTCCTTCAGCGCGCCGAGCGCATCCTCGAGCTCGTCGACGGTGGTGGGCACGTCGGTGATGCCGGCCTCTGTGAAGGCGTCCTTGTTGTAGAACCACAGGCTCTGCAGCTGCACGCCGACGCCGGCCATGTAGTACTTGCCGTCGATGGAGTACTGGTCGGCGAGCGGTCCGCCCGACGCCCAGTCGTACCCCGAGAGGTCGACGAGCTCCTCGGCGAGGTCGGGAGTGGGCGCCTGCGACTGCACGATGTCGGGCGCCTGCCCGGCGGCCAGCAGCCGCGGCACAGCGGCGGCGACGCCCTCGGCGCCCGGATTGTCGATCACGACGTCGATGTTCGGGTTGGCCTCCTCGAACGGCGCGACGAGCTCGTTCCACCACTCCTCGGTGAGGTTGGGGGTCACGTTCACCAGCATGCGCAGCTGGACGTCCTCGTCCTGACTCTCACCTCCGCTCGGCGCTGCGGAGGAGCAGCCGGCCAGGAGCGTCACGGCGGCCGCTCCGGCGCCGATCGCGGTGAGGGTACGTCTGGTGATCATCGTCGATCCTCTCGTGGGCACATCATCGGGACGTCACGACCTTACACTAATCGATAATCGGTTATCAACGATTGCTGGCCAACCTCTCGTGGACTCTACGCCGGGCGCCGGTAGCGTGGTCGGGTGAGTGTTCCTCCCGCAGGGCAGAGCTCCTACCCGTTCGACGCGCGCCCGCTGGTCGAGCCCGTCGCACCGGGCGCGGCGCGGGCCTTCGTGCAGGAGCTGCGCCGGACGGGACGCATCACAGGCTCTCCCGTCTTCGGCGTGCTCGTGATCGTCGTCATCGGCTTCGCAGTCGTCGTGCTGTTCGGCTCCGTCGCGATCACCCTCATCACGAGCGTCGGCGGCGCCCGCCCCCCCCGGCCCGGCCGGGGGGGGGGGGGCGGCCCCGCCCCCCCGCCCCCCCCCCCCCCCCGGCCGCCCCCCCCCCCCCCCCCCCGCCCCCCCCGACGGTGGGGGACTCGCCGTCCTGTTCGGCTTCCTGCCGCTCGTCGTCATCGGCGTCATCGCCGCGGTGGGGATCACGCTCTTCGTGCGGGGTGCGCGCAGCAGCAGCGACCGCATGTACCGCCTGGACCGCTTCGCGCGCGCGAACGCGATGCACTACGAGCCGCGGCTCGACGCTCCGGGGCTGCCGGGCATGATCTTCTCGCTCGGCAGCAGTCGCCAGTCGAGCGACCTCGTGCGCGGCGATCGTCCGCGCTTCGTGGAGTTCGCGAACTACCGCTACACGACCGGCTCCGGCAAGAATCGGCAGACGCACCAGTGGGGGTACGTCGCGGTGAAGCTCGACACGCCTCTTCCGCACATCGTGCTCGATGCGACGAGCAACAACGGCCTGTTCGGCTCGAACCTGCCGCTCACGTTCGACAAGGATCAACGCCTCAGCCTCGAGGGCGACTTCGACGAGTACTTCTCGCTGTACTGCCCCGCCGACTACGAGCGCGACGCCCTCTACCTCTTCACGCCCGACATCATGGCGCGCTTCATCGACAACGCCGCCGCGCTCGACGTCGAGATCGTCGACGACTGGCTGTTCCTCTATGCCAAGCGCGACTTCTCCACGCTCGACCCGCAGACCTGGGCGTGGCTGTTCTCCGTCGTCGGAGCCCTGCTCGACAAGTTCGCGCAGTGGGCGCGGTGGCGCGACGAGCGGCTGGCCGCCGCGGCGGCTGCGGCGATGACGGATGCTGCGCCCCTCGGCTCCGCGGCGGCCGGAGGAGGCGCAGAACAGGGCGGCGCAGCATCCGTCCCGTTCGCTCCGCCCCTCGACGCGCTGCGTCCGCCGCCCGGTGTCGCCCCGGAGGGCCGTCGCCTCCAGCGCGATGTGCCATGGCTGCCGATCATCGTCGGCGGCGTGATGGTGCTGTTCTGGATCCTCACCCAGATCGGGCCCGCCTTCCTCCGCTGAGCGCGAGGCCGACGCGCAGGCCGACGAGCGTATGCTGTCGGGCGTGCATTCGACGTTCACGACGCCCGGCGGGCGTGAGGGGGTACTCGGCGCTCCACGCGCCGAGCGGAGGTAGCCGCGCGCGCCGCCCCGGTCCCCGACCTCGGGTGGCGCAGCCCGCGTCATTTGCGCGCCGCCGGCCCGCAGCATCCTTTCGTCGCCGCTTCGGCGATCTCTTCCGTGAATCAAGGAATCATGCACGCATTCACCGAGAAGGACATCCGCGCGTCCTTCGTCAACGCCTCGCTGCGCGAGCGCAACTCCCTCATCGTTCCCGACCTCGCCCAGGTGGGCTGGGACGGACTCGACTACTTCGGCTGGCGCGACCCGAAGCAGCCGCTCGCCGGCTTCATCGTGGTGCCGGTCGACGGCGACGCCGTCGGCATCCTCCTGCGCCAGACCGAACAGCGCACGCGCACCCGCGCGCAGTGCTCGTGGTGCGAGGACGTCACCCTGCCGAACGACGTCGTGCTCTTCGGCGCGAAGCGGGCCGGCAAGGCCGGACGCAACGGCGACACCATCGGCACCCTGCTGTGCGAGAAGTTCGAGTGCTCGGTCAACGCCCGCCGGCCGATGCCACCGGCGTACCTCGGCTTCGATGTCATGGCCGCACGTCAGCGGCGCATCGAGGCGCTCCGCGCGCACGCCGAGGGGTTCGCGCGCGACATCCGCGACGGCGCCTGAACGCGGTCGCCGCCGCCCCCCCCGCCCCCCCCCAGGCCGGCGGCGCGGGGCCCACAC